>JAJZEU010000015.1 GCA_021805625.1 Microcaldota archaeon | reverse complement strand
GCCTATCTGCAATCGGCTCACCTTTAGGAGTAAGGATGCAGCTTATGTGCTCCTTGATCCATCATTCGTTTCCTACTTTTACCTTGTGCCTAACAATGCCGGAATAGACGACGAGCTTGTAAAATCTGTGAAGATAATAGGTGAGCGCGGCGAGGAGATCTCCGCAGTGAAGATAGAGAAGGAAGAGATGCGCCTCTTCTCAGAGACGGTCAGCGCATTTAAGATTTTTGTCGAGATGCCGAAAAACGTGCCTGTGCTGAGCAGAGCGATGGAAGAGTTCGGCAAGTGCTACGAAGACAACATTGTATTCTGGAAGCGTTATCTGATAGACAGGAACCTTTCCCCACTTGAGCCGGCAAAGGTATCTGCCCACCTTGAAGGCAAAGAGTACATAATAGATAGCATATCCAAGTCGGAGGAACCACTGGACATAAGCTTCAGGTACCTCTGTTTTGACATCGAGACATACAACCCCCTGGCAATTCCAAGACCAGAGAAGGATCCCATCCTCATGATAAGCTATTCCAACGGCACCGAGAAGAAGGTGCTTACTACAAAGAAGATAAATCGGGAGTTCGTGAAGGTACTGAAGGACGAGAAGGGGATGATAGAGGAGTTCGCAAACGTGATAAAGAGATTCGATCCAGACCTGATTGTGGGGTACAACTCATCCAACTTTGATCTACCGTACCTTAAGACAAGGGCAGACAGGACTGGTGCAGATTTCGAGATAAACAGGGTGCATGGAGAAGTAAGGAAGGAGCACCACGGGCTCATCGATGCATTCAAGATACCGGGCAGGGCAAACGTCGACATCTACAATGTCGCGAAGTTCGTCTCAGTGGTCGGGGCCGCGGTGAAACTGATAAAGGTAAACAGCTTCACGCTGGCCGAGGTATACAGAGCGATAACCGGAACCCCGAAAAAGATGGTAGAGAGGAAGGACATATGGAAGGTTTGGGACAACGGTGGCGAGGAGCTCGAGGAGCTTGCAGACTACTCACTAGGAGATTCACTTTCACTTGAAGAGCTCTTTAAGTTTTTCATACCCCTTGAGATAGAGACTGCAAAGGTAAGCGGCACCACTCTGGCTGAGGCCGCTGTCTCCACCACTGGTCAGCTTGTCGAGCACCTCATGATGAAGAACTCTGCCCTTTCAGGCCAAATAATACCGAACAAGCCTAACGAAACTGAGATAAGGGAGAGGCTGGAAAGGCCCTTTGAAGGGGCTTATGTCAAGACGCCAGAACCTGGCATATACAGCAACATCGCAGTCCTGGATTTCCGCGGCCTGTATCCATCTATAATAATCTCATACAACATCGATCCGTCAACAGTGTGCAAGAAATGCCCAGATGCATACGTCTCTCCAGATGGTACTCGCTTCATTAAGGACAGGATAGGAATAATGCCTAAGGTGCTTAAGGCGCTGATTGATGAAAGGACAGAGGTCAAAAAAGCCTACAAAAGGGATCCCGATAACAAGACACTGGCAGCAAGATCCCAGGCCCTGAAGATACTTGCAAACTCTTTCTACGGTTATCTCGGCTACGCCAGATCACGATGGTATTCGAGAGAATGTGCAGCTAGCACAACCTCTTTGGGCAGGCAGGCGATCAAGAACGTTATAGATGGCGCAGAGAAAGCAGGTTTCAAAGCAATATACAGCGACACGGACAGCATCATGATGCTTTTGGGATCGAAGAAAAAGGAAGATGTCATAGCATTCATGGACACCATAAACAAGGCACTGCCAGGCAATATGGAACTGGAGCTTGAGGATTTCTATACAAGGGGCATTTTTGTCGGAAAGCGCACCGGAGAAGCGGGAGCAAAGAAGAAGTATGCCATGCTCTCGGAATCCGGGAGGATAAAGATAAGCGGCTTTGAGCTTGTGAGAAGGGACTGGTCGAAGATTGCGAGGGACACGCAAAAGGCAGTACTTGATGCAATACTCAAGGATGGAAGTAAAGACAAGGCAGTGGCGATAGTGAAGGATATCATAAGAAAGGTAAGAGAAGGTGGCATGGAGCTGAGCGAGTTCACTATACACACCCAGCTCAGAAAAGGCATATCCAATTACGATGTCACATCTCCTGAGCTCTCCGCGGCCAAGAAAGCCATGGCAAGCGGGGCAAAAACAAGAAGCGAGATTGAAGAAGGGGCAATAGGCTACATCATAACAAAACACGGCAGCAGCGTATCAGAGAAGGCTGAGATAGAGGAAACGGCTAAGGACTATGACCCCGAATACTATATAAACAATCAGATAATACCCGCAACGATGAAGATACTCAAGGAGCTCGGCTATTCAGCAGAAGAATTAAAGAGTGGAGGCGCGCAAAAGAAGTTGTGATGCTTATGGCCATGGATGTCGAAGCTTATGCAGAAGTGGGCAAGGTCTCGTATGAAGCCATGATGTATGCGAAGAGCCTAGTGAAGCCCGGAGCAAGGCTTGTCGATGTCGCCAATGCAACAGAAGCCTTCATAAAAGAGAAGGGCTTCGAGATGGCCTTCCCAACCAACCTTTCAGTAAACCACGAGGCTGCCCATTATACTCCGAGCTACGACGACCCCAAGGTTTTCACTGCCACTGATGTTGTAAAGGTAGACGTCGGCGCCAGGAAGGAAGACATGCTTGGGGACTGCGCCATTACAGTCGACCTCTCAGGCAGCTACGGCAAGCTCATAGAAACAAGCGAAATGGCGCTCGATGCGGCTATAGGAATGGTCAAGGCAGGAAGGAAGCTTGGGGAGATAGGCAAGGAGGTTGGGGACATAGCCAAGGGAGCAGGCTTCAATCCTATAAGGAACCTTGGCGGCCACGAAATCATTGCCGGAGAGCTGCATGCAAACATCTTCATCCCGAATTACGATAACGGCGATGGCACTGAACTCAAGGAAGGGCAGGTAATCGCAATAGAAACATTCATCACCACAGGCAAGGGGACGGTAACAGATAGCGAAACTGTGCAGATTTTCCAGAAGATGGGCAGCGCCAACCCAAGGCTCAACATAACAAGGGATGTGCTCTCATTCATAGGCAGCACATACAGCACCTATCCGTTTGCATTGAGGTGGCTTATCCAAAGATACAATTCAGAATTCATGGTAAGGACTGCGCTCAACGAGCTATACTCCCTCGATGCGCTCGAGAGCTTCCCTATGCTGGTGGAAGAAAGCCACGGCATAGTGGCGCAGACAGAGAAGACCATGGTCATTGAGAAGGATTCTGCGCGAATCATCACACAATAAGTTTTTATAGCGCTTTGTGGAAGGAATATCATGGCAGGCTTTACCCTGACGCCATGGGAAGTAACGGGAGATGTTGACTATTCCAAAGTCATGGAGCAGTTCGGCACTCAGCCCATAACAGACGCGCTGCTGAAGCGAATAGAGAAAATAGCAGGCAGCATGCACTACATGCTGAGGAGAAAGATCTTCTACACCCATCGCGACATGGACTGGATACTTGACGAGTACGAGAAGGGCAACACGTTCTTCCTATATACGGGAAGGGGACCAACAGGACCAGTGCACATAGGCCACATGGTGCCTTGGATCTTCATGAAGTGGCTGCAGGACAAATTCGGCGTTGAGGCGTGGTTCCAGTTTACTGACGATGAGAAGTTCTTGTTCAAGGAAGGCCTTACCCTGGAAGAAGTAGGCAAGTGGACAGACGAGAACATGCTTGACATCATAGCCCTTGGCTTCAATCCCAAGAAGACACACTTCCTCATAGACACGCGCCATGCAGGCACGATGTACAGGCAGGCATGCAGAGTAGCAAAGAAGATAACATTTTCTACAGTCAAGGCAACCTTTGGATTCACGAACGAGTACAACATCGGTGAAATATTCTATACGGCGATGCAGGCTGTGCCTGCGTTTCTGCCTTCAGTACTCGCCAGCAGGAATATTCCGTGCCTTATACCATATGCTGTCGACCAGGATGCGCACTTCAGAATAGCGAGGGATGTATTGCCGAAGCTCGGCTACTACAAGCCCGCATCGATAGAAAGCGTCTTCCTTCCTGGTCTCGAGGGCATGGCGGAGCAGGGCAAGATGTCGTCATCGAAAAAAGACACAGCCGTATTCACTATAGACGACGCTGATACTGTAAGGAGAAAGATAAACAAGTACGCCTATTCCGGAGGTCAATCCACTGTGGAAGAGCACAGGAAGAAAGGGGGAAATCCCGACATCGACACCTCATACCAGTGGCTGAGGTTCTTCGAAGAAGACGACAGGAAACTTGAAGCAGTTTACAATGACTACAAGTCTGGAGTGCTACTGAGTGGAGAGTTAAAAAGCATGCTTATAGAAAAGCTCAATGCATTCCTCGCAAAGCACCAAAAGGCAAGGGAGAAGGCCGCTGGAAAGGCAGAAGATTATATCTTCAGGCAGGATTAGCCAAAACCCAGGTTTTCGTCCTTTTTGCCGCGGTACATGTTCTTGAAGCTTGTATCTGTGTTGTTCTCGAGCAGTTTCTCGAACAGTTTCTTAAGCTCTGGAATGTCCTTGGTAGCCTGTTCCCAATATTCTAGAAAGAGAAACAGTGACAGGTCTCTGCATTCTCTAAACAATAGCACATTCCTTGCCAGTTTCTTTATGCCGTTGTCGTCTGTGCCCCACTCGCGTTTCCTCATGATGTCTTTTATCTGGTCTTTGATTACCATCGTGTGGTATAGGATCGTCTCTATTATAAATCTCTCGGCTGCAAGGCTACTGCTTGTATCACCAATGTCATCGCTCATGACTCCTTTCATGTTTGTCAGCCTGTCACTCAGCCTCGCTACTAGATTGTTGTCCATCATACCAACGAGATATATGTCGAGATCCTCCTTTTCTCCTGCTTCTTCCAGATATTCTTTGAAGTCATCCACATCCAGCATGTCTGTCAACATTTCCGCAGTGAGCTTCTTTTCCACTACATTATTTTCTGGATCATAGGAAGGATATGTGAAATCATCCCCAAGGCTTTTTAGAAACTTGTCTATTGTTTTCTCTATCCTTGCATTTGTCGTCTTAGTTGGCGCAGCTTCCGCAACGGTTCCCAATACAGCCACCATGTATTACTTGCTTGCATGGTTTTTTATACTCTTCACAGTGGTGCGTTACCTGTGCTGTTCAGCCGTAGCCTATTTTTGCGTCTTTTGCGTGTCTTCTGACACCGAAGAGCTGTTCCCTGTATATCCTCTTTCTTGCTTTCATCTGCATCCCTTTTGACCCTGTATTATGGTACCGCTATCCCTTCATAAAAAACCAGCTGGAAAAACCGCGCCGTTTATGTGGAGTGAAAGCAGAAGCTGAAAGGAGGATAAGATGCTTGCATATACCGTCGAAAGTAATAATAATTTGAAGGTTGCAATAGAAGGTGCAGGCATTTCAGGTATCTGCAGCTGCGCTTCTGACTCAGCTTCCTGCATTTCTGGTGCATCAACAGGTTCTGTGCCTGCTGGGGTGTTTTCCTTGGTTGGATTTTTGGCTTTTTCACGTGCTCCTTAAGTATCCTCAGCACTGCCAGATTCGTTATTTTGAAATATCATAAAAACCCGCTTCCTCTATGGGTATAAAAATATAATAATATTGCAGCGGTCATACGAAGTGTATTAGTACTTCCGGTTGCCAGCGGACTGGAACAGAAATAAGCAGTCTCCAATTATTGACAACCGACGTCATGTGCAAGCCCCGCTAGTCAAAATAGCAAACATTATTGCATATTTTTAATTTTTAACAATATTTAAATATGAGGAAAAACATAAAAAGATATTACAAATAAGGCGATGCGATGGATAAAACGACAACTAAAAATACCGCGACTGACTCTGAGATTTCGGAGTTTAAGTTCTTGGAAAGACTGTACAGTAGTTCCGAATAACAGCTAGGATTCTTGGGAGTTTGCCTGGAAATTATTGGTATAGGCAGTGCAAATCAGGCTAGAGATAGAGTAATTGGGCCAGAAACACAGCAGAGATGCCAAAAAGAATGTCAAAACTGACGTAAAAATACCTACAAAGACGAAGTGCCACTAACATCACAAAGATTTGGGAATCGGAAAACTACCAAAACCGCAGCCGTATGTGGCGCATTCTTGGACCCATCAGCATGTCAGACGCAGAAAACAACGATGTCTTGATGTACTCCTTGATGCACATCATAACTTCATCCAGCCTCACAGCGAAGATGTCGTACCTGAATCGTATCCTTTGCCATAGATTATACACTATGCATGAAACGATGTAGAAAAAGAGCCTCACGAGGAAGTCTCTTGTCGTCGTCTTTATCTCAACTCTGTTGATTTCCCTGAATCCAGTTTCGATATGCCATCTCGTTTTGTAGAGTTTGCGCATTTCCTTTGCGCCCTTTCGCATATTTGAGGCAAGGTAGAAGTCACCATCCTTGCCCTTATAGCGATAAAGCCAGTAATGTAGAGTTATTATCGTGCCATCGGGTCTTTTCACTTCGGTTTTGTACGGGTATGGTTTGTTGTATGGTATGTTCAGTTCACGTATGTTACCAGTATCGGTGCGTCTGGTGATGAAGTCAATTTTGGCGTCTGTCAGGTATTTGGCGAACTCCGCCTTATAGAACTCACCGTCCATTATTACGAGGTCTATCACGTAGTTTCTTGTGAGTTCTTCGATCAACTTCTGGGCGTCATTCGTTACTGAACCGTCGAATAGTTCCTCTAACGCCACTATGCCTTTTGGGTCAGAATCTGAGAACGCCGCAAGATACTTGAATGCATGGTGTGATCCATCCTTTGGTTTCGTTCCTACAATCCCCAAGGCATCCTTGCCATGAAACATCTTATCGTGTCCGTCTATCAGAATCTTCAGGTGCGTTCCCTTGGGTGGTCTCTGCGTCTTGATTAGGTATTGCAACTTCCTGATGTCTATTCCTTTGTAGATCCTCCAAAACACTGTGTCAGGATCAGGCGTGAGTGAAGTTGCGTATATAC
>JAJZEU010000143.1 GCA_021805625.1 Microcaldota archaeon | reverse complement strand
CTGTAAGGGAAATGTCGTTGGGAGAGCAGATGAAGTGCAACTTCGTAGCCTCGGTGCTGCACAGGCCAAGGCTGGTTTTCCTGGACGAGCCCACAATAGGCGTGGACATCTTGTCGAAAGCGGCGCTGAAGGAGACGATGCTTGCATTGCAGAAGGCCAATCACACAACATTCTTGATTACCACGCACATAGTGGAAGACATATCTGTAGCAGAGAGGATCTTCCTGCTCGAAAAGGGTAGGCTGGTGTTTGACGGGAGCAGGAGTAGACTGGAGCACATGTTCGGCAACAAAAGGGTTGTCGAGCTGAGCTTTTCTGGAGACGCGAAGTTGCATCTGGAAGACTACGGAACGGTGATAGTGAAGAAAAAGAGCTTTGCGAAGCTCGAGGTGGAGCCGCACGTTCTGAAGGATCATGACTTCATGGAGATGCTGAGCGACAGCCGCGTCATAGACTACAGGGTAGCGGAGCCTGGACTGAGCGCCATACTCGGCAAGTTCTATGCAAAGCTTGACAAATCCAAATCCAAATCCAAGAGGTGAGAGCGTGCAGTTTGCGGGAAGACCGAATCCTTATCTGGCAATGTTCGTTATAGGGCTCAAGAATACCCTTGCCTACAAGGCTGACTTCCTCATGACGCTGGTCTCAAGGTTCGTCCAGGCCGCCCTGCTGATCTTCGTATGGACGGCAATCTACCACTTCACAAAGACGAGCAGCATACTGGGCATAACCCTGCCTACTATGTACATCTACTTTTTCCTTGTATACGCGTTCAGGTCGGTGATCAACATGGGCATGTCAGAGACAATGCAGCAGGACATTCTTGAAGGCGGCGTTGCCGCAGCCTATACCAGGCCTATCAGATACCCTCTGCAGGCTTTCATGAGCTCCTTCTCCGACGACCTGCTCTCCATGCTCATAGCTATGTTGCCCCTTCTTGCTATAGCATACATGCTCTTCGGTGCGCCAGTCTCTGCTATTACAGTGTTTCTGATAACAGCGGAGCTGCTCATAGGATACGCCATCGCGACGCTGATAGGGTTCCTGGTGGGCATGCTAGCTGTGAAGATTACTTACATCTGGGGCATAATGAACGCCTCTTGGAGCATCATAATACTTCTTGGCGGAGGCATACTGCCGCTCACCCTTTTCCCGGGCATTGTCCTGCGCATGCTCATGCTTACCCCATTTCCAATAATGCTGTACGTGCCTGCGGCGACCTTCCTTGGCATAATGAACGGCAGCGAGATAGCCAGCAGCATAGCGGTTAGCCTGGCATGGCTTGCCCTGCTCTTCATAGTGGCAGCCATTGCATGGAGCAGGGTTAGGAAGAACATAACCTCGGCCGGTGGGTAGAATGTCGTATAGATCATTTATGCATGCTGTAGTATTCTTCCTGCTGAACGAGCTCTACGCATTCAAGTACTTCCTGATATACAGGCTGCAGTCGGCCATATGGATTGTATACTCGGCGTTCACGAGCCTGTACGGCCTTATAACCCTTACCATAATATACAGCGTCTCGAGCGGCATAGCAGGTTGGAGCTACTACCAGATACTGGCCCTATCCAGCACAGCTACTATAGCAGTAAGTGTGCTTTACGTCGTGATCAACCCCTGGATGATGGTGCAGAATATGCGCGAGGGCAGGATGGATACGCATCTGATAAGGCCATATGGCACCATAACAATATTACTCTCCAGCTTCAGCGATGTAACCGCCGTAGGCGGTCTTCCGACAGGTGCAGCCATATTCGTCTTCGCAATGCTGCACATAAGCGTTTCTGTGCTGTCTTTCACAGCATACCTTGCAATGGTTGTGGCGGGTACAGTAGCCCTGATACTTTTTGTACTGATGTTCACCCTGCTCTCCTACCATCTCTTCAAGAGCGCAAACTTCGTGAACAGGCTCATAGGTGTGCTGAGCACTGCAGGCAGCTACCCGCTGAATATCTTCGGAAGCTTCCTGCTGCTCGTCTTTACTGTGGTACTGCCGATAGGTATAGCCTCATATTATCCTCCAGAAGTGCTCTTCGGAAAGCTAAGCGCTGTAACTTATGCAGAAGTGCTGATTGTCATACTGGTGGTAGCATTTGCAAGCTACAAAGCATCGCAAGCGCTGATCAAGCACTACGCCAGCGGTGGGGGATAGCACTGCAAAGCACCTTTGCGGCCTTTAGAATTTGGAATAATATCTGAGCAAGGTTTAAATACAAGAAAAACGACAGGTTTGCATACAACGGCGGTAAGATGAATATCCAAAAGATAAACGAGCGGAAGATACAGCAACAGCTCAATCAGAGGCTCTACAACGCAGTAAGAAATAGTGATTTTGTCATGGTCAAGCGCGCTGTAATGGATGGCGGAGAACCTCAGATACCCGTGCATCTTTTGGGCATGACGCCGTACGAGTTTTCAATACACCTATGGCAGAAGGAAAAGGACCAGGCTGCGAAGGAAGTTTATTCAAAGATCAAGGAATTTCTGGAAGAAGCAATAGAGAACATACTTGTAGACTAATGGATTCTATACCGCTTCGTATAAGCAAAAGGCGACGGAACCAGCCGTTCCATCCCTGCTTGGTTAATCAGATGTTCCCATACCACTTCGCGCGGATAAAACAAATTCTTCAAGCGAACTCTCCAAGTTTTGCGGATTACCTAATCCTATCAATGCGGTGTCTCCTTCATCAAGTCCCAGCACATCGTTTATGAACATTATCTCTTCATTTCTTGCTTCTCTGTGGGGATTCTTATTGGTAAATACCATACACCCTCTTTTTTTAAAGATGTCCGCATGCAATTTCCAGTCAAAATCCGCATTGTTTAGTTTTATCGCGAATGCTCTGTTGTCACCTACCATATGTTCCTTTATTTCAAGGCCGGGGTTACTTATAAAAGCACTTGTTATATCAAAGATGTTTATCTGCTCAAGTGCCTTTTTTTGAGTTATGCGTTTGGAATTGGAAGAGTATCTGTGTTGAAATACCACTCCGATGCCGGTGAGAGACGCGGCGATTATATAATAAAATTTGATCGGTGTTCCCACAATCAAGAACGAGAACAAGATCGTTAAAAATGGAACCATGAGTACAGAATTTCCTGTAACCAGCGGTCCTAGAATTTTTATAGAATAGTAATAGAGCATTGTGCCCGCCCCATATGCGATTATGCCCAGGAAAAGTATCGAAAAGAGGATTTCGGGAGGAAACGCTACGACTAGATTGGTGCCCGTTATGAACATCAGGACCGCGACAAACATTAGAGATGCAATATTGAATAAGGCGATGGTGCCTATGGTATCTGTGTTATATTTGTTCATTATAAGGATCGACACTGTGCTACAGGCGGCAGCGAGGAGCAATATACCAATAAATGGCACCTGGGTATAGTTGAAGCTAATGATTGTGCCTCCACTAAGTATGATGTATATGCCTAGAAAACCTATGAATGTTGACAATAGCTGTTTTGTTCCCACCTTCTGTTTCAGTACAATCGGTGTGAACAGGGCGACCATTATTACCCAACTCCTGAACACTATCGAACCTATTGATGGATTTGTGCCTAACGTACCAATCCCTAGAAAGAGCTGTGTTAGTATGTCATTAAAGAGCCCGGCAGCAAACATTATCAGCAATAGCTTAGGATTGCGCATTATCGATGCCAGCCCCTTTCCTCTGTCATGAGCCAAACTTACTGCAACTGAAAATACCGAACCCACAAGAAATCCATAGAACAGCTCTGGAAGTAGGCCTATGCCGCTTCCGCCTATCTGCAGGAAGATAGACCAGAGCGATATCTCAAATACCACTATTGCAAGCGCCACTGCTCCTTTGTATGATATTTTCATCAATTAGCGTACAGAATCCACATATAAAAAACCCAAGTATATATGTAAATTTATTTACATAATTTTCAGATTTATGTACATGCATTTTTATGGTTTTCTTGAGATTTATATCCATGTTGCCTGGGTATTTTAACTTTACAAACAGGGAAAAAATAGCAATCAGAGAGCTTAGCGCAAACTCCAGAATTGGGATTACCAAACTTGCCAAAATCATGAAGTGCTCGGTAGCGACTGCAAACAGGCTTCTAGCCGCGTTAACTAAGCAGTTTGACATAAGATTTACGCTTGAAATAGACATGGACAGCCTGGGCCTGGTCGATAGGCACATCATAACTGTAAAATTTGGCAAAAAGCCGGATGAACAATTTCTAAGAGGACTCTTCAGAGATGACATATACGCCCAAGACGTATATCTAACAGAGGGGGGCTATGATCTGCTCCTGTTCGCGGCTGCCGATACCCCCATAAATTATATAAAATGGGAAACAGATCTGAATGCAAGTATGGCGGAGTATATACCAGAGATGAGGCCTTCGGAGTTCGTGTTCCCGCAGCTGGGTTACATACCCCTAAACAACCACTTTGCAGATTTCGTAAGGAAGGAAATGAAAGTAGATGGCAAAGACCGGGATATGCTGACGGCTCTGAATCAGAATTCCAGAACGAGCTACAGAAGTCTCGGCAAGCTCCTAGGCATAAACGAAGCAACAATAAGATACAGAATATTTAAGCTGGTCCGGAAAGGCATGATTAGGAGATTCACAATAGCAGTGCAAAATCCCAGTTACGGCCATCTTTTATCCTATTTCATGCGATATCAGTTTAACAAAAATACGACAAGTGTAGCATTTCCCCGTATGCGCAGCCACTATATGGCTGAAGATGAACCGCAGCCTCTGCTCAATGGCTTCCCTATGATAGCGCCAATAAGCGGTAGCTACAGGTCATTTGGTATGACCTTCGCCGAAGACAAAAAGGCAGCTATACGCAAGGCCGTAAAATGGCATATGGCACTGCTAAAAAAAGAGAATGTGAGGGAAAAGCATGCATTTATTACAAAAACCATAAAGGGTCTGCTGCCGCTTAGAAACCTAAATGCAAAAGATAGCTACAGATTCATATGGGTCTGACATCCTCTCCTATCTAAAGGATAGGAGGTTCCTCACGGTTTAAAGGTTCGTTTCGACCATTGGCATCATAGCGCCATTTGTGCTCATCCCAATGGTATACCGCTGGGTGTGCCAGGACACCCACTACTCCTATCCCACTTCCTTTCGTTAGAGGGATTTGGAGATACCTTTTCATTATGTTCATCACGCCGTTTACATCGGCGTTGAACTCCTTGCCGTACAGTTTACATCTGTACAGCCCCCTATGCACTCTGCCGTTTATCTCTTTTCCGCATAATGCGCATGTTCTTGACGTGTCTCTTTCAGATATTTTGGTTACCTTGACGCCAAGCAGTTTTGCCTTGTAGAACAATTGCCTCGTTATCTCTCCAAACTGCCACTGGTGGATCTTCTGGTTGGCATTGTCGTTATAATGTACACCATCCCTTATATGAGACAGGTCACCAACCACTATGCCTTTTCCTTCATTCTTCGCCGTTTCCACAATAGTTTTGGTCATCGAATGAAACATCTGTTTTAATTGCTGCAGCGCCTTCCTTGCATCTTGCCTCTTTTGTTTGCTTGTCTTCTTGCCTATGGCAGAGAGCCGGGATTGGTATTCCGCGTTCTTCTTGTTTCTGTATCTTTCAGTTGAACTCGCCATGCCTCCAGAATAGATGGTGGCCTTATCGCCGTCGTAGACTGCCGCGAGGTTCTTTACGCCCAAATCGATGTAGAGGCTGCCTTTTGGAGAGGTTTCCGGTTGTTCTTCCACATCGATTACTACCGACGCATACCATTTGCCGGATTCCGATTTGTAGATTTCAGCATACTTTACATTACCAGAATAACGAAGGTTCGGTATCTTCAAATCCAGATGGTCTACCCCCTTCTCTTTCCTGTACTGCATCGACATTGGGACTGTTAGGATGTTGTTCTCAATCCTTATCTGCTGCGATTTGAATGGAATAACCCAGGGAGTATCCTTTTTATGGTAGTGTGGAAAACCAGCATTCTTGGTGTTCTTATGGAGTTTTATGAAGGATTTTATAGAGCCTTCTACTTTCTGAAGAACCGCCTGTGAAGTCTGCGATGGAAGCAATACATACAGTTTGTTTTCCTTAAGCATGCTGCAAAAATCGTAGTAGAAGTAGAATTTGTGTTCCTTCTTATACCGTTGATTGCTTTCATACAATGCGGAATTGTATAACCCGTTGGCTATTCTGGCGAGGTTGTCTAATACCTTATAATCGCCTTCTACCTTTACAACCTGCGTCAGTTTCATTTACTTCACACCATGAAATTATACTATACTAAATCTTATAACCTTTTGCTTCATTCAGTTTCGCATTCATCCCATATCTGAAAGGATAGGGGCTTTCTGCTATGAATTCTGTAATTTAGAATTTAACGAGTAGGCACGTTCAAAAATCTAAAAATATGGTAAATAAAATTCAAGAATAAGCAACGTATATAAATCAGAAAATTCACAATCTTTATCAAGGGTTGAATTCGCGAATATGGGCAATAATAAGATAAAGAAATGCGCTGAGGCAAGCACTTCCCTCCCCTCCCGCTTGCCCTTTGCGATATAAATTCCCCACCCCATTATTTCAAGATTCAACCCCTATTTCTGTTTGATATAGAACAAATACTCAGTATGTTGGGGTAATGGAAAACAACAAATGGATATCTGCAAGCAGGAAAGAATCGAAGGAAGCCCACAACATCGGTAAATGTATATATTGATACGTATTATACTCATGCTATGTCAACGAATGAGGATAAGGAACTAGAGAAACTAATAAAGGAACTAGTACGTGAAGCAAATGCGAGTACCATCCCGATAGAGCCTGATCACAATTTTTTCATGAAAGATATATCCTGGGTCGAAGTTCATCCGCTCAGGAAAAGGAAAACGGTAAAGTAATTGCAACCGGAAAACTTGGTGAAATCGCAAAGGAAGCTGTCCAGAACGTTTCTGCTGTCATCAAGAAATATACCGGCCAGGA
>JAJZEU010000113.1 GCA_021805625.1 Microcaldota archaeon | reverse complement strand
GTGGATTGGCTACCGAATTTCTCGGTAATCTGCGAACAGGTGTTGGCGTATGAGTAACAACGATAGCCAGCATACTCACAGGAAGCCCACACCCTTCAGGGGTGGGTCATTCACTGCAACGGAAGAAGTGTCATACAATCCAGAGAAGATAATCGAGACATCAGCCTCGAAAGTGCACCCGTCGTTCTTTGGGGTTGTGCAGCAGAGGGCAGAGATAAAGCAGGCGCTTTCCGGGATAAAGCACAAGATAGGAGTATACAGCGCCAAGGGCGGCGTGGGGAAGACAACAGTGGCAGTAAATCTTGCCTATGCCCTGAAGGAGCTAGGCTACTCTGTTGGCTTGATCGATGCAGATGTCGACTGCCCTAACGTAACATTCTTTACAGGCCTCGATGCGCAGATGAAGCCTGAATATCCCCTTGAGCCTGTAAATCACAAAGGCGTGAAGATAGTATCCACTGCGATGCTTACCGACTCAAGGAATCCCATAATATGGAGGGGACCGATTGCAGCAAAGATGATTGCGGATTTCCTGAAGAACACCGATTGGGGCAAGCTCGATTACCTGCTAATTGACCTGCCCCCAGGCACTTCAGATGTGCCGCTATCAATAATGCAGCTTCTTAGCCTTGACGGCATTGTCCTTGTAACGACGCCACAGCACATCTCAGCTATAAATGCCATCCGTTCAGGGATAATGGCAAAGAGATTCGGGATAAATCTTTATGGGGTTGTGGAGAACATGTCAAACGGCTCTCCAACAGGGTCAAAGGAGGTGGCAGAAGAGCTCAAATGCGATCTGCTCGGAAGCGTAGCAGAAGACAAGAAGCTCTCAGATTTTGCAGACGCAGGCAGGGTACCGGTACTCGAAGATGAAGATGCCAAGAAGATATTTATAGGAATAGCGGAGAAGCTAATTAGGGTGGAGGTGTAATGGAGCCGTTTGCTGAAATCCTGAAGGAATCAAAAATATTCGCAAACAGGGATGCGCTCTCACCCCACTATTTGCCTGACAATCTCCTATTCAGGGACAAGCAGATAAGCAGCATAGTAAAGGCGCTTACGCCATCGCTGAAGGGAGAGCGTGGAAGGAACCTCTTCGTCTATGGCAAGACAGGCACAGGCAAGACCTCATGCGTGAAGTTCGTGATGGAAAAGCTCAGGGTAATGCCAGAAATAAGGGCAAAGATTTCATACATAAACTGCAGGATATACAACTCAAGGTATCGCGTCCTGAGCAAGATAATGAGCGACCACCTTCCGATATACGCCAAGCGCGGGTACGGCATAGTCGACTTGTACGAGAGGCTTATAAGCTGGATAGAGGAAGACGGTAAGGTGCTCGTAGTAATCATAGACGAAATAGACATAGTCAAGGACCTTGACGACCTGATCTATACCCTTACAAGAGCTAACAGCGATATAAAAGCAGGAGGCATAACTATCGTGGGCATATCAAACAAGATTTCGTTCAAGGAAGATCTGGATCCGCGCAGCATCTCTACCTTGTACGAGAATGAGATAGTATTCCCCCCATACAATTCCTTGGAACTCGCTGCAATCCTTAAGCAAAGGGTGGAGATAGGATTCAAGCCCGGCATCATAGAGCAGTCCATGCTAAATCTCATTGCCGCGATAACTGCGAAGGAGAGCGGAGACGCGAGGCTTTCCCTCAAGATACTCTCAAAGGCCGGCGAGCTCGCAGAGGAAGAAGGCAGGAAAGAGATATCCCAAAAAGATGTGGAAACCGCAGTAAAGAGCGCCGAGGAAGAGGTAGCATACGATCTGATAAGCACCCTCCCAGAGCACCAGAAGCTGGTAATCTATGCGATATCTCTGCTGACGATGCAAGGCAGCAGGTACAGGAAACTCACAGAAGGCGAGGAGAACTATCTCTTCAGCGGAGAGGTTTATGACAAGTACGTTGCCGTTTCCAATTCCATGAGCAAGGAGCCCAAAAGCTCGAGATGGTATAGGAAGTACATCTCAGACCTAGAGATGCAGGGACTCATAAATACCTACGAATCGGGAAAAGGCATGCGCGGCCACACAAAGCTGATAAAACTCATGTATTCGCCGCAAAAGATAAAGGCAACAGTGGAAAAGAACCTATTCAGAGAGAGCGAAGCTGAGGGAAAGACTGGCAAGGAAGGCAATGCAGGCAAGGAGGGCAACGCAGGAGAATGATCGCATGCGCTACTTTGACATCGCAGAAATGCGTGTAGACGAAGAATCAGCAAGGACACTCGGTTTCAAGAAGGTATTCAACATCGGAGGAGATATAGGCAAGTTCCCAGGCAGTGATGGAAAGAGCATTGCATTCATGAGCGGCAAGGAGTCATTCGCCAGGGCTGCAAGAAGCCCAAACGTTCTCGCGATTGTAGCCGATGCGTTGCCCGTGCAGAAGAAGGACCTCGAACTCATGAGGGCTGAAGGAAAGCTGCTCATACTTCCCGCATGGCCCCTTATGGAAATGGCAGGAATGCAGCTGGTAAAGGGAACCGCCCAGTTGAGGAATGCTTTCCGCATTGCAAAGCAGATGCGCGTCAAATCTTCGGTTGCTACAATGGCGAAGGCAAGCGAACATCTCCTCTCATCAATGCAGCTCATAGAAACCGCATGCATGCTCTGCGGTTCAGAGGAAGAGGCAAAGGAGATGGTGCAGCGCCTCGGGGTGTTCGAGTGATATTCAGGGCAAAGAGGAGATATATACTTGTGCGGTCTTCTGCGCCAATAAACGCCATAACCATCCAATACAGACTTGGAGACAGCCTGCTAAGCTTCATGGGTGCCGAAGAATATGCCAATGCGATGCCTAAGGTAGTGAAGCAAATGGATGACAATACTTTCATAATGCGGGTTAACAGGGGAAGCGAAAGGAAGCTCGTGCTTGCGCTTTCTTTCATAAAAAACCTTGGCAGCGGCCCGCTCGGCTTCTACACCCTCAGGACGTCAGGATCAATCGCAGCGCTCCTCAGAAAGAGCGGCATGGGATAGGTCATGCCGCAGAATAGCAAATCCTTCTTATATCTTACGGACAGATAGATAACATTATCTTGAATATGGAGTCCGCCTCAAATGAGGCATCGATCTCATTGCTGCGGCTGAGTTGCCAAAATCTACCTAGGGGGAAAGTATATATTTGTAAATTGATAAAGATGCATATAAGTGTGGCTTTTGCCACAGTCTTCATCTTTAACGTGGTGTAAATATGTATCCAAATGTGCAGGCATACGATCGGGGGGTCATGTTCGACCCTAGCGGAAGGCTTTTCCAGGTTGAATACGCAAAGGAAGCTGTAAGGAAAGGGGCTACATCTCTCGGCTTCGTTGCGAAGGACGGCGTAGTCTTCGTGGCGCACAAGAACGTCACTGAGCCTTTGGCAGTTTCCAGCACGATACAGAAGATATTCCGAATAGATTCACACATCGGCGCCACGTACAGCGGAATGGTGGCAGATGGCCTGCACATAATAGGCACGGCAAGGTCCAATTCGCAGAACCACAGGCTCATATACGATGAGGTAAAGTCTGTGGAGGCTGTAGCAAGAGACATCTCAGCATACATGATGCAGGCAACGCAGTACGGGGGCATGAGGCCCTATGCGGTTTCTGTGCTGCTGGGAGGCATAGACACAGAGCCCAGGCTCTTCGAGGTAGAGCCGGGAGCATCGTTCCTCGGCTACAAGGCCGACGCGATAGGCATGGGGAAGAAAGTGGCCCTAGAGATAATGCTCAAGGATTACAAGGAAGGGATGAGCGTCGAAGACACGATAAACCTTGGAGTCAAGATAATAAAGAAGGTGAATGAGGGCAAGCTGACAAGCTCTCTCATAGACATAGGCTATGTCGAAGATGGAAAGGAGTTCAAGCTTCTTGGTATAGACGAGATAGAAAAATACATGTAACACACTTATGCTAAGTGACCGGGAATGGCATCAAAGACTGTAACTGCAAAATACAACCTGAATGGAGAGGAGTTCGAGATTCTAGTAGATTCCGAAATGGCCTACGAGTACATAACCGGCAAGAGAACCGATCCAATGAGCGTGCTTCAGGTAGACGAGGTATTCAAGGACGCCAACAAGGCGGAGAGACAGAGCCAGGAGAAGCTGAAGAAGGCCTTCAACACGACTGACATAGCGAAGATAGCAGAGATAATACTTAAGAAGGGGAGCGTTCCGGTAACCACAGAGCAGAGGCAGAAGATGGTGGAGGACAAGCGCAGGCAGATCATAGAGACAATCTCCAGGAATGCGATAGATCCGAGAACCAATGCACCCCACCCTCCGCAGAGGATCGACAATGCCATGAAGGAGGCAAAAGTGAACGTGGATCCTTACAAGAGTGCGAACGAGCAGGTGGAACAGGTGGTGGGCAAGCTCAATATACTGCTTCCAATAAAGTTTTCCACTGTCAAGATTGAGGTGACTATCTCTGCAGACCAGGCCAGCAGGTGCTACGGAATGCTTAAGCAGTACGGCCTGAAGGGTGAGCACTGGCTGAGCGACGGCTCCCTTGACGCTACCCTTGAATTCCCAGCAGGACTGCAGGGAGAATTCTTCGAAAGGCTCAACAACATGACTCACGGCACAGCCGTCACGAAAATGGTTAATTGAATAGAATAGAATTTGAAGTGATCCAATGGACAGAATAGTAATACCAGGGGAACTGCTTGCAGAGCGTCCCATAAGATCTGAAAATACACTTGTAGAGGGAAACATGACCTACGCAACGGTGCTTAGTCTTTTCGACGAAGCAAAGGGCGTTCTGATACCTCTTGAGAGTGTGTGGTACCCTAAGCATGGGGAAACAGTGATAGGCATAATAGAAGAAACAAGGCTGAACAGCTACAACGTAGACCTCAACTCCTCATTCAAGGGCATGATCCTATCAAAGTTCTCAGAGACGCGATTTGCGCAGGGCGATATTGTGGAAGCTGTTGTCAGGGATATAGATGAGACGAAAACCGTCATGCTCATGCACGCTAGGTCCCTCTACGGCGGCAAGATAATAGACATAAAGCCATCAAAGATACCCAGGATAATAGGAAGGGAAAACACGATGCTCAACCAGCTCATGCAGGGCACAATGTCCTCAATAAAGGTTGGCACGAACGGCAGGGTGTGGATAAAGGGCGGTGACGCAAGCCTCGCTACCGAAGCAATACTCCGCATCCAGGAAGAAGCGCATACCGCCGGGCTCACAGAGCGGATAAAAACGATGCTCGAGAGCAAGAATGGCAACGGAAACAAGGTGTAAAAATGGAAGGAGGAGAAAAACCAGAACTCATCGTAAACGGGAAGCGCCTAGACGGCAGAGACTTTGGCGAACTCAGGAGCTTAAAGATTGAAGCGGAGGTGCTAAAAAACGCAGACGGCTCTGCATATGTGGAATGGGGCAACAACAAGATTATCGCAGCTGTATACGGGCCGAAGGAAGCGCTCCCGAAGCACATTTCGGATCCAGACAGGGCAATAATAAAGTGCAGGTACTCCATGGCTCCGTTCTCATCCCTGGAAGAGCATGGGAGGACTGGCCCGAACAGGAGGGCAACTGAGATATCAAAGGTCACGAAGGAAGTATTCGAGAACGTCATACTGCTCGACAGGTTTCCAGGCAGCGAGATTGACATCTTCATAGAGGTGCTTCAGAGCGATGGAGGCACGAGGGCAGCAGGCATAACTGCCGCTGCAGTAGCACTCGTCAATGCTGGCATACCGATGAGCGATGTGCCATACGCCGTATCTGCGGGCAAAGTAGGAGACAAGATCATACTGGACCTGAACAAAATTGAGGACAACTACTCCGATGCCGATATACCGATAGCGATAAGCCCAAGAACTGGAAATGTGCTGCTTCTGCAAATGGACGGTTCACTGACAAAGGAGGAATTCAAGCAAGCCTTTAATATGGCCAAAGAGGCCGGCAAGACAATATCAGAGCTGCAGAAATCGGCATTGGTGGACCCATACAGAAAGCTGGCCGAAAAATACAAGGTGTAATCATGGCAAAAATAAGCGCTGTGAAGGGAGAGTACATAGTAGAACTGCTTAGCAAGGGCATAAGGGACGGACCCAGAAAGTTCATGGACTACAGGAAGATAACAATATCGCAAGGCCTGCTGCCAAATGCAGAGGGTTCAGCCCAGGTGGATCTCGGTAACACAAAGGTTCTCGTCGGAATTAAGATGGGCGTCGGCGAACCGATGCCTGACAAGCCTAAGGAGGGGAATCTGATGGTCAATGCCGAGCTCCTTCCGCTGGCTTCCGCGGACTACGATGCCGGCCCTCCCAGCCCAGAATCTGTGGAGTTCGCGAGAGTAGTCGACAGGGGAATAAGGGCTGCGGGCACAATAGACCTGTCATCTCTTTTCATAGAGAAGGACAAGGTGTGGAGCATTTTTGTAGACATATACGTGCTGAACTACGATGGAAATCTCTTCGATGCCGGCACGCTGGCGGTGATGGCCGCTCTGCTCAATACGAAGATGCCAAGGTACGAAAACGACGCAGTGGTCAGGGAAGGAGAAATGCCGAAGCTAAAGATAGGCAGCATCGTGACATCGTGCACATACGCGAAATTAGGCGACAAGATAATCATTGACCCTACGGGCGCTGAGGAATCTGTGATGGATGCAAGATTGACAGTAACTAACGATGAGCAGTACATCAGGGCTATGCAGAAGGGGCTCAATGGTGCATTTTCCTATGCGGAGATAGAAAACCTTCTCGAGAAGACCTTCGAGAAGTCGAAGGAGCTCAGGAAGGTATTGGAAGGACTCAAGGGATGATTGCATGGTAAACGCAAGCGTAAGGTATGGGGTAAGTCTCAGAAAGAGGTACGAAGCAATCTCGAAAGAGAAGAAGACAAGGCACATGTGCGATGTGTGCGGCAAGGCGGCAGTACGAAGAATAAGCACCGGTATTTGGAGGTGCAGGCATTGCGGGGCGACATATGCAGGCGGCGCATACTCCCTCAAGA
>JAJZEU010000048.1 GCA_021805625.1 Microcaldota archaeon | reverse complement strand
GGCACGCCGGGCTTCTCGGGCGCCGACCTCGCCAATCTCGTCAACGAGGCGGCGCTGCGGGCGGCCCGCTCGGGTCGGACGGCGGTCCGGAACGCGGGCGTCCCGGGGGAGGTCAGCGCGAGCGCCCCGGCCCGGAGGACCGACGCCACCTGGGCGTCCCCGTCGGGTCCGAGGGGCGTCGAGCGGAGATCCAGCAGCAGGACCACATCCCCCGTGCGGTCGACCGCGTAGTCGTTGGCCACCGGCCGGCCGAGCCGGGCCGTCGCCCGCCAGTTGATCTGCCGCGGGCCGTCCCGGGGGCCGGCCTCCCGGAGGCCGTAGAACTCCCCCGACGGACCGACGGCCCGGGAGCGGACCTGATGCTCATAGGCGCTGACGTGATAACCTCATACGGCTCTGTGATAAACAAGATAGGCAGTGGGCTCTTCACAAAGATCGCTCGCGGACTGGAAATACCCGTTTACGTCGCAACTTCTGCGATGAAGTTCGATCCCGCAACCGAACGCGGCAAGCCTGAGAAAATAGAGAGCAGAAGTACAGATAGCGTGTGGAAGGTGCGCGACAAGCATATCCACATAGTCAACAGGGTCTTCGAGGAGGTAGAGGCAGGCAACATCACCGCATTCATAACGGAATTCGGAGTGATAAAGGCGGAATCAGTGCTTGACGAGCTGCAGAAGCATTTTGTGTGGATGTTTGAGTGATTTGATGGATCCGTACACGGATTTCATAGACAAGAACTACAAGCCCAAAGAGAACGATCTGGTATGCTTGTTCAAGGTAAAGCCAGCAAATGATGTTACAATGAACGATGCGATAGGAAGGATAGCGAGTGAGAGCAGCAACGGCACCTGGGCCGAGCTCACGACCCTCAAGGAGCACATAAGGAAGATAAGGGCAAGGGCGTTTTCAATAAGAGGCAATTACGTAAAGGTGGCTTATCCGATAGAGCTCTTCGAATTGGGAAGCGTTCCACAGCTCATGAGCTCAGTTGCTGGCAACATCTTTGGCATGAAGGCGCTGGCATCTCTAAGGCTCGAGGACATATCTTTGCCAGAGGAATACCTGAAGCACTTCAGGGGCCCGCAGTTTGGCGTAGAAGGTGTATTCGGACGGATTTTCAAGATGAAGAAAAGAAGGCCATTGCTTGCCCATGTTCCGAAGCCGAAGGTAGGCATGACAACAGAGGAGCATGCCGATGTGGCAAGGCAGGCATGGCTTGGCGGCGTCGACCTGCTCAAGGATGACGAAAATCTAACAGACCAGCCCTTCAACAGGTTCGATGCGAGAATGAAGCTCATGTTCAAATACAGGGACTACGCAGAAAGAAAGACTGGAGAGAAGAAGAGCTACCTGGCAAACATAACCGCGGAGACAAATGAGATGATAAGGAGGGCGAAGCTGGTCAAGAGCCTCGGCGGCGAATATGTAATGGTCGACATCCTTACTGCGGGATGGTCAGCTCTGCAGACCATAAGAAATGAATGCGAAGAACTCGGCCTTGCAATACATGCGCACAGGGCATTCCACGCCGCATTCACAAGAAATCCAAATCAGGGCATGAGCATGCTGCTCGTCGCAAAGCTTGCAAGGCTTATAGGAGTTGACCAGATGCACATAGGCACTGTAGTAGGAAAGCTTGCAGGTTCAAGAAGGGAGGTCACAGATCTCGATACAGAGATGACAACGGCAAAAATAAAGCAGCATCTCGATGTGCTTACCGAAGACTGGCACAGCATAAAGCCAGCGGTGCCCGTATCATCGGGAGGGCTGCACCCAGGACTGGTGCCTTACGTAATGAAGATGCTTGGCAAAGACATAGTTGTGCAGGCTGGCGGCGGAATAGACGGCCATCCAAACGGAGTCATGGCCGGAGCAAAGGCGATGAGAGCAGCAATCGATGCGAGCATGCATGGCGAGAGCCTTGCAGAGTATGCAAGGAAGAGTCCGGAGCTAAAAGCCGCCATAGCATACTGGGGCGGCAGGAAGCCGGTATAGGTGGTGAAGTAAATTACCCCATCATAAATGGTGGGGCATTCCATAATTGATTTGCATGTTGCACAGCAACGTTGGGCAAACCAACTTCATCGGAACGCATGAGTCCATTTACAGGGACTCGCCTATTGGAAATCTGGAAGAAAGCAGAATTGTTGAGGTTGTGCAATCTCCGCTCCAACAGGGATTTGATGGCGATATTCTTGCTCGCCTGACGGTCAGAATTGACAATCTGACTGCACTTCTTGCATCTGAACAGGGAATAGTTAGTGCCGTGTCCCTTCCCAACAGCACCGCAGTGGGAACAGAATTTGGACGTATGCCAACTGTCCACTATGTCCAGCGTAATATTCTTGTCAAAGCACCTTTGGATAATGTTCTTCTTAAAAGTAAAGAAAGGAATACGCATGACTTCACGATTGAATCTCTTTCCTTTAGAACTGAAACGTTTAAGGTTTTCAATAGAAATGTCGGCATTATACCGCAGAGCCAACTCAGTAATATCCCTAACGACCTCACCTATACGATTCTTCACAAAGTTATGCTCATTTCGTTTAGTAATGTTCAATGCCTTGTTTGCATGGCCACTTCCGGTATCAGCATAACTTTGCAGAACAGCCTTCCTTTCAAAAATCTTCTTCCTGCGAATCCAGATATCCTTTCCGAAATAGTCCTGATGCAGAACCTTTCCTTCTGGAGAAACAACAGAAACCGCAAAGCATTTGCTATTCACATCAATTCCAAGAACATTCTTCTTCAGAGGCAGTTCAACGTCATCTTTGGAAAGATACGCAACGAGTTCAAGTCGGGAAGTCAAGCCATAGGTTGTGCAACTCCACCCAGACTTAATCAAATCAGAATACCTTTGGAAGTTGCAATTCTTGACAATAGGGACAGCGATACGATGTTTAGGATAAACTGCAAGTTCAACAAAGGACATCGAACCAGTTTCAAAGTATTTAGAAACATTTTTAGTGACATTGAATTTCAGAGTAATTCCTTTGGACTTGCCTTTGCTTCTCCATACAGAACGTTCAATATCACAGACAATATTAGAATGAAGGTTTGTGCGTTGTTTGCAGGAACGATAGACTTTCATATGGAAATCCATGAATCTGGAACAGAAGTTCCGTTCATCCCACAATCGGTTGAACTCAGAAGTCGCAATTTCAAGTGCCTTAGTCAATTCAAGGTTCTTTTTTGTGGTTGCAAAAGTCTGCAACAGGATGCTTCTCTGCACAGCCTCAACAGTGATATGTACCTTAGCAACATTAATAAACTTGTGTTTATCGGTTCTCCTACCAGGCTTAAAAGCTGGGTTTTCCGAACCGAGGTGAGTTAATGGAGTTTAGAGTAAAGAACATAATGATAGAAACAGGAGCCAATGTCGCGCTGATAAACGAGGAGGATGCGGTAAAGCATGGAATAAGGCCCGGTGACAGGGTAGAGATCACATCCGGAAACCGGAGGAAGAGTACGGCCATAATAGACACAACGAACATAACATCAAGGCGCTATATAGGCTTCACAAAAGAACTGAGCGATGAGCTCAGGCTAAAAGACGGTTCTGCGGTGCTGCTTGAAAGGATGGAGCAGCCGAAGTCCCTGATGGCAATAAGGGACAAGCTCAACAAGCGCAGGCTTGAGTACGAAGGCATATATGAGATCGTGAAGGATACAGTGAGCAAGAAGCTGAGCAGGAACGAGATAACGGCGTTTGTTGTCGGCCTTCATGCGTATGGCCTTGACATGGAGGAAGCGGGCTACATGTCCACTGCGATGGTCAACACAGGCAGCATCCTCAACCTGCAAAAGAAGAGGGTATTCGACAAGCACTCTATCGGCGGGGTGCCAGGTGATAAGACAACTCTGCTCGTTGTGCCAATAGTTGCCGCGGCAGGGCTTACGATTCCCAAAACATCATCGAGGGCGATAACTTCGGCAGCCGGTACTGCAGACAGGGCCGAGGTACTCATGCCAGTGGCTCTATCTATAGAAGAGATGAGAAGGGTCGTGAGCAAGACCAATGGCTGCATAGCTTGGGGAGGAGCGGTGCACCTTGCCCCTGCAGACGACATCTTCATCAAGATAGAATATCCTTTCTCCATAGACCCCCTTCTGCTTCCTTCAATAATGTCGAAGAAAAAGGCGGTAGGCGCAACGGACATGGTTCTCGATGTCCCTGTAGGCGAAACGAGCAAGGTAAAGAGCACATCTGATGCAGAGATACTGGTGAAGGACTTCATGGATTTGGGTTCGCGCATGGGCATACGGGTTCGCGGGGCCATCACTTACGGCGAACAGCCCGTAGGCCGCGCGATAGGCGCCGCAGCAGAAGCTCGGGAAGCTCTGCAGGTTCTGGAAAAGAGGAAGAACAGCACAGACCTTGTGGACAAGGCTGCAAGCATAGCGGGCATGCTTCTGGAAATGGCAGGCAGGCGCAACGGGAAGCAGCTTGCCATGAGTATACTGGAAAGCGGAGCTGCCGAAAGAAAGATGAGACAGCTCATAGACGAACAGGGTGGAGATCCTGGAATCGGCTCTGATGACATAGAGGTAGGGAAGCACGCATCTACGATAAGTTCAGAGTACAACGGAAGGGTAATCCACATAGACAATTCCGCTCTGGCATACGCTACGCGCATTGCTGGAGCTCCTGTAGATAAAAAAGCGGCTATACTGCTGCACAAGAAGCTCGGGGACAGCGCCAAAGAAGGGGAACCCCTTTTCACAATCTATTCGGACAGCGCACCCAATCTGAAAATAGCCGAGAAGTATGCGAGAGAGAACATGGCTGTGCTGGTAGGCAGCGGAAACACGATGCTGATAAAGAAGATCTGGGCGAAGAAGATAATCCAGCCAAGCTTCATGATAGAAAGGTAAGGGCGTGAGAGTTCTGCTCATCATTCTTGACGGTGCGGCAGACAGGCCCGACGCCAAGCTCGGCATGAAGACTCCATTGCAAGCTGCCCGGCTTCCGAACCTGCGCAGGCTTGCCCTGTCTTCGCTGATGGGCATGATGTATCCTGTAGGCAAGGGGATTGCCCCCGAATCTGACGAAGCGGTTTTCTCTATGCTGGGCTACAGCCTAAAAGATTACACCGGCAGGGGTCCGATGGAAGCATACGGAGCTGGAATGAAGGTATATGACAGCACCCTTGCGCTGAGGGCAAACTTTGCCACCATAAGAAGCAATCGAACTATTCTTGACAGGAGGGCGGGCAGGAAGATAACAAAAAAAGAAGCCAAGAGCCTAGAAATGGCGATCAATAGTATAAAGCTTCATGACGGTACAAAATTCCTGTTCAGGTCTACCATAGGCCACAGGGGCGCAGTCGCATTCTATAGCAGCGCGAAACTCTCTCCAAACATATCAAACATAGACACAGACTACATAAGGAAAGGAAACGTTTCGGTTGCAGTGCCTGCAAAAGCAGGCCAAAAACTGCCATTTTCCGTCCCGCTTGACAAATCATCAGCTGCGGCACGTACTGCAGGCATGGTGAACGAATTCACCCGAAAGGTCATAGCAGTGTTGTGCAATGCTCCCACAAACAAGATCCGTAGAAGGAAAGGCTTGCCGGAAGCGAATGCGCTTTTGCTGAGAAATGCGGGCATCGGCCTCCCTCATGTGAAGCCAATCGGCAAAAAGTTTGGCATAAGGTCTGCGTTCATAACAGAGATGCCTGTGGAAACGGGCATAGCAAGGGTGGTGGGAATGAAAGAAATCGCGGCTAAAAGCGAAGCTGGAAACAGAGCAGAAAAATATGCAAGCCTGGCAGAAACCGCGAATGCGCAAATTAGGAACTACGATCTCATATACGTGCACATAAAAGGGCCCGACGAACCGGGTCATGATGGCAAGCCGCTGCTGAAAAAGAGAGTGCTTGAAGAGATAGACAAAGGTTTCTTTGCAAATCTGAAATGCAGCAGCGCGGCGGTATGCATTACTTCCGACCATTCCACCCCATGTGCCCTGAAAGCCCACTCTTCGGATCCTGTCCCAGTTATGATACACTACAATGGCATAAGGAATCCGGACACAATGGGCTTTGACGAGAGGATTGGAAGAAATGGCTCTCTGGGAGTTTTCAACGGGAGAAGGCTTATGGAAAAGCTACTAAGCATTGCAAAAAATGGGGCAAAAGCATAAGGCAAATCCTGTAGTATGGCAGCGTAGTGTTAATAATTTTAGTGCAGCAATAACATAACACTGTTTGTTCAAAACGAAAATCTGGGGCATGCAGCAAGAGGTGAACAATCCATAGCCCGCAATCCCACTTTAGCGGTGGGTTAGGGCAAGAGAAAGATATATAAGAGTGTGCTACTATAAGATACTATGGAAATTATACGGAAAGTATGGAAAAGGACAGCTACAAATCAATTAATGATAACGATACCGAATGATTCAGGAATCAAAGAAGGGGATTATGTAAGAGTAAAGAAGGTAAAGTAAATGCAACTGACACAAAAAATAAGGATTTTCCCCAATATGGAACAGCAAACGTTGTTGTGGATACTCTCGGAAAAATGCAGGCTCATTTATAACTTCGCTTTGTCGGAACGGAGGGAAGCCTATTCAAATGGAATTAAAGGGATAACTTACTACAAACAACAGAATGACCTCCCAAAGATAAAGAAGAAATATCCCGAATATGTTTGGGTATATTCCCACGCTTTGCAATACACACTTCGTATGCTTAACGCAGAATACTCATCATTCTTTGCACTGCACAAAAAAGGCGACAAAGATGCAAGACCACCGCACTTCAAACCAAAGGATATGTTCTCTGCATTAGTGTTCAATCACGGAGGATTCAAGATTGCAGACGGGTATATTTCAATCTCACACAAACATCCCTCCTCCACTCCGCTTAAATTCAGAATACCAGAAAAGTTCAAGTTTGACGATGTTGTGCAGGTAAACCTGAATATGCAGGATGGCGACTTCTATGCTGCAATAACCTATGAGAGGAAGGAAAAAGAATATGTTGACAACGGAATCTATCAGGCATTTGACTTGGGAGTGATTAAGCATACAGCAGTAAATTCAAAAGGGAAGTTCATAGATTTCAAGAACGAAAGACCTGATAAATATTGGGTCGTATCAGATACAG
>JAJZEU010000037.1:940-7123 GCA_021805625.1 Microcaldota archaeon | reverse complement strand
GCGGGGGGATGCGCAATCCTGTGTATGAGCCAGATTGATCCGATGAGCATGACGATGCCGTAGCCCACGTCGCCTACCATGAATCCGAAGAAGATCGGAAATACCAGGGCGAAGGCGAGCGTCGGATCGAACTCGTCGCTTCTCGGCAATGAATAGAATCTTATGAAGAATTCGAAGAGCCTTGCTCTTACTGGATTGTCGAGCTTTGTCGGGGGCAGGGCTTTAGTCTTCACTGTGTCTATCACGAAGGAGTTGCCCGTAGTTTTCGCCAATGCCTCTGTAAGAGCATCAAGCCTTGAGCTTGGTATCCAACCATCAATTGCTATTGCCGACTTTCCTATTCCAAGCTTTGTGGTTATCTCCTGCTTCTCTACCTCTATGTCAAGCTGCTCCCTTACGGCACTGACTATAGGATAATATTCCTTTGATATGTCGCCAAGCTCCTCTTCCAATGCATTCCTTTTTCTTTTATTCGCAGCCTCTTTCTCCCCAAGCCTCTTCAGCTCATTGCCTACGCTGCCTGACAGCCCCGGAGGTATAGCTTCGATGTGCAGCTTCCTTCCCTCTGTCGCCTTGCCGAATGCGGCGTGGTCTGTCTTGCTCATCGAGATCAGCATTGAGCTCTCCCCCATCATGATCGCAGAGCCAGCCAGCTCCTTTTTTGCAGCAGCTGCAAACTGCACAAGCTCCGGCCCTGTCACAAGGAAGGAAACCACTCCAGAAGAGCTGAGTATGGAAGTGTCATGGCTGAACTGCTTTGGCATCGCCTTCATTATTGCCATGGTGTTGTCTGTCGTTGCGCTTTCCGTCGTCAATGCCTCAAGCTCTTTCCTTATTGCAGCAACTCTCGCATCTATTGTTACGGCATCGGCCTTCGCGATGAGTTCTTCCATGCTGCCGAACGCATATCTCTTTTCTGTGCCGGTCTTGTAAAGCTGCTCCTCTAGTCCCCTGAATCTCTGTGCATAGCTGCCGATCTGCTCGTAGGCCCCGCTCGCTCCGTGGCTTAGGAGCTTCGAGACATCCTCGGGAGTGTACTCTATCTGCATGGCGCCCATGTCGTGCAGAAGGGTCAGCACACTTGCATAGTACTGCCTAGAGAAAACAATCCTTACCCTCTCCATCTTTGCCGGCTTCAGCATTTATGCACCGAATTCCTTGCGCAGCTCATCGTCGAATGCGTCAATCGCATCTGCAGCGCTAGCCTTTCCGAGGGAGCTTATGCGCTTCTGCTGCTCCTCCCGTATCTTTGCAGCTTTCTTGGCCGCATTCTTCTTTGCGGCTTCGATCGCAGAGTCGTAATCCTCCTGCGCCTTTTCATCGGCCTTCTTCAGAAGCTCATCCGCCTTCTTTTTTGCATCATCGATAATCTGAGCAGCTTTCTCCTTTGCTTCTGCGTTCTCCTTCTCCGAAACCTCCTCTTTCTTTTTTATCTTTTCCAAAGTGTTTATGTCGCTCATCAAAATCACCACATAATTACATTAGCATACTTATCGCGAATGCGATCAGCGCAGCCGACATTGCGATGTTGAATGCAAGAGTTATGCGCCGCACAAGGTTAAACTTTGCAGTTGCCGCATTTCCTGCAAGCGGCGCCGCGCCGCTTGGTGCAACATGCAGGTACTTCCCCTTTACATAATCGCTATGCTCCACTTATCTTACCCTTTATGAATTTTATCGATACGATCTGGTCGCGCTCGAGATCTTCGAGCCTGCCCTTTATGTAAGCCGCCTTTTCTATCAGGTTCGGTATTGTGACGTTCTCTATGGCGTTTGCCCTCCTGTTGAGCTTCTCTATCTCGTAGAGCAGCCTTCTCAGCGAGTTCTCCTTCTCTGCAACCTCTATGAGCATGTTGAAGAGGTTCATGTAGCTGCGCTTCGCGTCTTCTATCGACGTAGGCACCGATATGAGCTCGTAGGCTTCCGATAGGGCCGCCCTCCTTTCCACTCCCACTGTTGGGATCCTGACACCCATGACGTTCTTCGCCTCCACCCCGGCGCTTATGTGGCTCTGCTCCGCTGCTATCCTTTCAAGCACTATCCTGCCCGCCTGCAGCTCAGCCAGCTTCGAAGACTCCATCGCCCTGACCACCGAGTTCCTCATGCTGCCGCGCATCAGCTGTATCTGCCTGGCAAGCTCGAAGAATGCAAGCACAAGGCTGGTGCGCTTCGTCTTAAGAAGATTGAGCCCCTTGTTTGCGACGCGTACCCTCATTCTAGTGCGTATCAGCTCTATGCGCGTCGTCTTCATGTTACCCTTTACCATTATCCCACTTTCCGTACTTCTTTATGTACTCATCCTTGATTCTCTTCATCTCCCTCACGTCAAGGTCTGCGAAGAGCTCCCAGCCCTTTGAGATGGTCTCGTCTATGCTCCTATCCTCATAGTAGCCCTGGTTCACAAATGTAGTCTCGAATCTGTCCGCAAACTCAAGATAGTGCTTGTCGTTCTGGCTCAGCGCCTCCTCCCCTACAATTTCCATAAGGCTCCTGAGGTCCTTGCCCCTGGCATATGCCGCGAAGAGCTGGTCCGCGACTCCCCTGTGGTCCTCTCTTGTCCTGCCCTTGCCTATGCCCTGATTCATCAGCCTTGAAAGCGATAGCAGAACATCCACATTCGGGTATACTCCCTTCCTCTGCAAGTCCCTGCTGAGCACGACCTGGCCCTCGGTTATGTAGCCTGTCAGGTCTGGAATTGGATGGGTTATGTCGTCTCCTGGCATCGTAAGTATGGGCAACTGCGTTATAGAACCCCTTCTGCCGTGTATTTTTCCTGCGCGTTCGTATATGGTGGAAAGGTCGGTGTACATGTAACCAGGGAAGCCCCTTCTGCCAGGCACCTCATTCCTCGCAGCGCTCACTTCGCGGAGGGCTTCGCAGTAGTTTGTCATGTCCGTCAGTATGACGAGCACGTGCATGTTCTGGCTGTAGGCGAGGTACTCAGCTGCGGTAAGGGCAAGCCTGGGCAGTATTATCCTTTCCATTGAAGGTTCTGAAGAGAGGTTGAGGAACATGACTGACTTGTCAAGTGCACCAGTTTCCTCGAACTCCTTCCTGAAGAAGTTTGCCTCCTCGCTGTTTATGCCTATGCCTCCGAATACTACACCGAATCCTTCCGAGTCGTTGAGCAGTTTCGCCTGCCTCGCTATCTGCGCCGCGAGCCTGTTGTGCGGTAGTCCTGATCCTGAGAATATGGGAAGCTTCTGGCCCCTGACCAGCGTATTCATGCCGTCTATGGTGGAAATGCCAGTCTGTATGAACTCCGATGGTTCTTCCCTCGCATCAGGATTTATGGCGCTGCCCGTTATGTCAAGGCTCTCATTGCTGTAGATCTGCGGGCCGCCGTCCCTGGGCTTCCCCATGCCGTCGAATATCCTGCCGAGCATGTCTGTGCTCACGTTGAGCCTCGCCGTGCCTCCCGTGAACCTCACGCGCGTACCTCCTGTGTTCATGCCCCTCGTTTCTCCGAAGGACTGCACTATCGCAAGGCCGTTTCTGCTGTCGAGCACCTGGCCCGTCACAGTGCTGCCGTCTTCAAGCTGTATCTCTGCGATCTCTCCGTATGCTGCGTCCTTGACCCCTTCAACGAAGAGAAGTACGTTCGTTATCTGGTTTACTGTTTTATAGTATATGTCGCTCATCGTAGCACCTACTTGGCCGCCGAGGCTTCCATTGCCTCTATCGCAGCCATGCTTTTTCTTACATCATCGTAGTACGCATCAATGCCCTCCTCCTTGACGAATTTCATCTTGGCTATCTTCTGCTTGGCCTCAGCTCCGGAAAGCTGCTCCGTGCTTACTCCCTTCTTCACTGCACGCAGCTCCTCGTCGGCAAGCTCCATTATGACCTTCAGCATGAGATACTGTTTGTGCATCGATGTGTATGTATCTACCTCGTCGAATGCGCTCTGCTGGAGATAATCTTCCCTTATGACCTTTGCAACGTCAAGAGTAAGCTTGTCTGGCTCTGGCAGCGCGTCGTAGCCAACGAGCTGCACTATTTCGTTTATCTCGGCTTCCTTCTGCAGCGTCTTCATGGTATTCTGGTAAAGCTCGTGCCAGTCCTTCCCGACGTTCTCGGAGTACCACTTCGCCAGGTCGTCGGCGTATAGGGAGTAGCTATTCAGCCAGTTTATCGATGGGAAGTGCCTTGCATTTGCAAGCGCCGCATCAAGCGCCCAGAATACCCTCGTAACCCTCAGCGTATTCTGCGATACCGGTTCAGAGGTATCACCACCCGGCGGCGATACCGCACCAACGGCGGTTATGGAACCAACGCCTCCGCTTAGCACATGCACCTTGCCCGCGCGCTCGTAGAATTCCGCTACTTTCCTTCCAAGATAAGCGGGATATCCTTCCTCGCCGGGCATCTCTTCTAGCCTTCCTGATATCTCCCTGAGGGCTTCGGCCCATCTTGAGGTGCTGTCAGCCATGAGCGCAACGCTGTAGCCCATGTCACGGTAGTACTCTGCCAGGGTCATCCCAGTATAGATGCTGGCCTCCCTCGCCGCTACCGGCATGTTCGATGTGTTGGCTATCAGCACCGTGCGGTCCATGAGAGGCCTTCCGGACTTTGGGTCCTTGAGCTCTGGGAACGTGCTGAGTATCTCTGTCATCTCGTTGCCCCGTTCGCCGCATCCTATGTAGATTATCACATCTGCATCTGCCCATTTTGCCAGTTGGTGCTGAATGATCGTCTTCCCGCTCCCGAAGGGCCCAGGCACTGCTGCCGTGCCTCCCTTTGCCACAGGGAAGAGAGAGTCCAGAACCCGCTGTCCTGTTATCAGCGGCGCATCGAGAATCATCTTGTCAACAACGGGTCTCGGTATCCTGACCGGCCAATTTTGCACAAGCTTTATCTCTGCTGATTTGCCATTGCCTGATACCTTCGCTATCACATCTTTGATGGTAAAGTCACCTTCCTTTATGCCAGCAATCTTTCCTGTTATGCCTGGAGGCACCATAACCTTGTGTTTTATGAGGGTCGTTTCGTCAACCTCTCCTATTATATCTCCTCCCTTCACCTCATCTCCATTTTTCACAACAGGCTTGAAGCTCCATTTCTTCATCGGATCGAGCGGATCTGCGTTTACCCCTCTGGCTATGAAGTCACCGCTCACCGCCTTTATCTTGTCCAGGGGCCTTTGTATGCCGTCATAGATGGCGCCCATGAGCCCCGGGCCCAACTGCACAGACAACTGCGCTCCGGTGCTCCCGACCTTCTCCCCCGGGCGAAGGCCGCTTGTGTCCTCGTATACCTGGATTATTGCCCTTCCGCCGTCAAGCTTTATTATCTCGCCGATGAGCTCCATCTCCCCTACCTTCACTACGTCGTACATTTTGGGGTTGTCGAGCCCTTCAGCTATCACAACGGGTCCAGATATCCTATATATTGTTCCAGCCATTTATTTCACGTTTTTTATGTCAACGCCGAGCACCCTTTTTGCGAGGGTCTCGACAGATTCCCCACTCTCGATTTCTACCGGTGAGGGTATGAACACCACGAGCGGTTGCAGCATGGTTTCGGTATGCCTGAGCATGGCGCTTCCCATTGCCCGTTTTATCTTGTCCGACACTATTATCAGGCCGTATTCCTTGCTTGCCATGAAGCCTCCAAGCAGCTTAAGTGCATCATCGCCTTCGCTTATAAAGACATCGCTTACGCCTACAAGCTTGAAGCCCAGTACAAGCTCCCTTTCACCTATCATAGCTATCTTGCCGACCTCCATACGACCACGTTCACCTAATCTTTTTGAGTATCTTTATGTTCTCGATGCGCTCCGCGCTCACTCCGTAGTATCTGCTGAGCCACGCGAGCCTTAGCTCGTCGCGCTCCACCTCTGCCCTTATCATGAAGACCATCATGCCCGCTATGGATATCCCTGATTCATCGAAGAGCTTCAGGTACTTCGCATAAAGAGCCCGCTTGAGGGCGATTTCGAAGTAGGTCAGGAAAGGATCCTTCTTGTACATCTCGAAGGCATCGTCTATCTTGAAGGGCGTCTCATTGCGCAGATCGTCTATCTGCTTTGAAGCCATTTCTGCCAGGTCTGCCTCTGATATATTGCCTCCCTTTATCATATAGTTGCCAACGTCCTTGTATCCAAACGAGATGGCCTTCAGTATGCTCGTGATGTTCTTTATGTCTATGGTGTCTTTTATGTACCTCATGAGAAGGCCTTCA
>JAJZEU010000037.1:0-930 GCA_021805625.1 Microcaldota archaeon | reverse complement strand
GCCGTTGTAGAACTTCAAGGTGGATACGAGCCTTTCGTAATAGGCCATGTCAAGCGCGACAATCATCTCAGATATGTCGCCTGTTCTCAGTGCATTGTCCAGGAACTTCATCAGCACAGTTCCGTAGCCGTAGCGAGTCAGTGCGCTCACCACGCCCTCTATGTCCTTCTGCTCGAGTATGGCGCTGTATTCCTCTGCGCTTATTGGTCCGCTTATGACCCCGACAGGCACGTTCCTCTGCACCATGAGGAAGGTCTCTGTGCTCTCAACGCCATAGCCTAGTTTTTTTGACGAGAGTATGAGCTTTATGTTCTCCACGTCCCATTTGCTTGTATACGCAATTATGAACTCCCGTGCGGGCGGCGGCACAGCCATGTAAACAGTTCTAACCATGCGCATGGCGTGGGCGTTCAGCACCACCTCTACCAAATCTGGTATCTTGTAGAGTGCGGAGAAAGCGTCTATCTCCTTCCTGTAAGGAGTTGCGCTGAGGGTTTTAAGGAACTCTTCAGGTTCTTTACTCTCCAGCTGCTCAATAAACTCGCTGGTAAGGAACTCTGTGGTAAGCACTTTCAGCTGTCCATATTTGCCTACGTATGTAGAATCCATCTACTCCTCCATGCCTCTTATTTGCCCGAGCAGATGTATCGCCACCTTATCCCTAAGCCTTTCAAGCAGCGTTTCAAGCGTATAATCAACTTCTCTCTTGCCATCTGCAGAGGAAGCCTTCAGTCCTCCCGAAAAGCGCTCCTCTGCAATGCCGATTGCTGCATCCTTCTTGTCGTGCTTGAGCGCCTCAGCATCGCTTCGCTGTACCAGCATGGTGCAGTCACTCCCGAGCTCCAGCCTTGCCTTTTCTGCAAGCGATGCCAGCAGCTTCTTGTATTCCTGGCTCTTGACATAATCTTTCAGCCCCTCCGCTATCCCATC
>JAJZEU010000108.1 GCA_021805625.1 Microcaldota archaeon | reverse complement strand
CAACTGCTCTATGAATATCTGGCTCAGTTGCGCCGCGCTGTGCCTCGTCAGCGCCGCACCCTTCAGGCTCTGCCTGTTCACAAGTCCTTCATTGGTCCTATACCTGTGCGCTACAACGTGTCCGAATGAGCCGCTGCCGTGCCCCACTATTATGCTTTTCTTCGCGCTTGCAGCTTTGAGCTCCTTGGCGAGCCTTCTCATCTCAGCAATTCTCGGCGTGTTGGCCCTGTGCGTGTCTGTGATGACGCTGCCTCCTATCTTTACCAAACAAAGATCTCTCATGAAACTGCCCTGTCAATATAAGGTTGGACATAGCTTAAAAGCTCTTTCCACCTTCGCTTTTTGACGAGTAAAATCCAAATCTTTAATATATGCAGATTCGTTGGTTTAGGCATGGAACTGTTCAATGCAAAACCAAAAGTGCATGAGATGGTGGATATAATAGTAGAAGTGGGAAAGAACGGCATAGCCGCATTCACGAGGAGGCCAGATGATAATATATATCCAAACACGCTGAACATGATAACCGGCCACATAGAGCAGGAAGGAAACGGTTCATCCGAAATGGCGCTGCATGCCGCGGTGAGGGAGTTCAGGGAGGAGACGGGTTTGTCCATAGGCGAGGAGAGGTTCATGTTTGCAGGGGAGCATTCCTATACAGATCCAATACTCGGAGCGCAGTTCAACAGCAGGGTTTACGTGCTGAGAATAAGCGAGGAAGAATTCAACAGAATAGCAGAAACCGAGCACGTGCCGGGCAGCAAGCGCATAATCCCCTACTCGGCGATACATGAATGCCTCAGCAGCAACGATGATCCCAAATTCAACCCCGTTGAAAGATCCCTGCTCGACCTCTTTACTGTAAGAAGGTGCTGAAGCGCTTTGCTAGGGCTTGTTGTATATCTTTCTCTCTATTTCCAGAAGAAGGTCAAGGATAAAGCCTGCGATTATCGCGAGTATGCCGACAACGACAAGCATGAAGGCCATCAGCGCCCTTCCCACTTCGGAAAGCGCTCCTGTGGCAAGGTAGTTACCTATGACAAGCCCCCCCACAATCAGGCCCAATATTATGAGTATCACGCCCGCTCCGCCGAAGATCAGCAGAGGGTTGTAGTCCCTTGCATACCTTACTGCATGGAAGGCCATGCTGAAACCGTAGACGGGCTTCGCCCTGGTTATCTGCGGCTTTGTGCCCTTTCTGGTTCCGTACCTGATGGGTACGTCGGTAATGCCATAGCCCCTCCTCTTGAGCTCTATCTCGAAGAAGATAGTGCCTGCCCTGTAAGGCATCTCATTCTTTATAGATTCGAACGCCTTCTTTGTCATAGCAAACGAACCGCTGAGCACGTCATGCATCTTGGTCCTGTATAAGGCATTGAAGAATCCTGTGAGGAAGTTGTTGCCTAACTTTAGCGTGGGGGTCATAGCCCCTTCCTCCGCAATCGTCCTTGCTCCTGCAACGAAGCCGTAATCCCCCTTCTTCAGTTCTTCTATTATCTTCTTCAGATCTTCGGGATAGTATGTGCTGTCGCCGTCAATCGTTGCGATTATGCTTCCGCCAGCAAGCTTGAAGCCCTCCATCAGTGCATTCTCGTAGCCTGCCGATTCCTGCACAACGACCCTCGCGCCGGTCCTTTCAAGCTCCTTCCTTCTTCCAGGGGAGCTCTTGTCCACCACTATGATTTCAGCATTCTTGCCGAATGTGGAGTAGAGCCTTCTTATCAGTGCCGGTGCGTGCGGCTCATTCTTCGTGGGCACTATTATGCTAAGTTCCGGCATGCGAACACACGTTAAGGAATTGCATCACAACCAATAAATGCCTTTTGAGCAGCAAATGCCTTTTGAGCAGCAGCCGTTTGTGGTCCCTGCTCGTCTGTCTCCGTTACTTTAACTTTGCGAGTGGGAAGTCCCTGGCCTCAGGTCATAGATAAGCTTTGCATAGAACGCGTTCACTTCGGAAATACGGAACCGTTTCAGTTCCTCCCTGTGCTTTATGAATGAGGTCTTGTTCTTCGCATCAACAATCTGCGCCATCGCAATCGGCATTTCGCCGATGTTCTTGACAACGCACATGCGCCTGACCTCTTCCGGTATTGGGGTATATGACGGCAGCAGCACAGGAGTGCCGAGGGCGAGCGACTCTATCGCTATGGCGCTCAGCCCCTCCCTCTCTGACATATTGACCAGCACCTTCGATTCCTTTATCGCCTTGTAGAGCTCATGCTCCTTCTTTATCGGGGGGATGATCTCGGCGGTTCCCTCAAGCCCCTCCCTTGCTACCATGGATCTGAGTGCGCCCTCTTCTGGACCCTCTCCCACAATCAGCACCTTAAGTCCGGGCTCCATTCTGGCTGCACTCTTCGCGGCCATGACCAGCATTTCCACTTTCTTCTCCTTTACGAGCCTGCCCACGTAAATTATTCTGTTCTTAGGCCTGCCCGCCTTTATACCCCCCATGTAGCTGGCATCAAGAATAGGCGAGAATATGCGGACCTTTCCTTTTTCTATGCCCATGGCATGCAGCTTCTCCGCAGTTGTGCTTGAGTTCGCTATGTATGCGTCCGCATCCTTCAAGGCCCTTTTCATGTACATGTGAGCAAGCGTGCCTTTCACCGCTCCAAGGTACCTTTTCCAGTATGCGAGGTCCCATACCTCCGCAACGTCTAGCACCAGCTTTGCTCCTGTCTTCCTGCAGTGTCTCTTCACTGCGGCTATGTGCAGGTAAGGAAAGGCGTTGGCTACCACTAGATCGAAACTGTAGCCGTCCATAACCTTTCCTATACCCGCAGCGAAGGCCCTTGCAAGGGCTATGGATCTCTTCCCCTTCACATAAAGTTCCCCGGCATCGCTCTTCCTGAACGCAATGTAATGTATGCCATCCTTGCTGAAGCTGGGCCTCATGCCCTTGAACATGAGCGAGAACGAGTATACGGTGTGCTTCTTGGCGAGCTCTCTCATCACCTTGTATTCTGAGGCCTGCACGCCGCCCTGCACCCATGGATAAGCTGCATCGGAAACGAAGGCTATCCTTGCCATGCACGCACTGAACTTAATTCTGCACAGCAGAATAAATACCTTTTTGCTTCGTTTGCATCACTTACTTACCCAAATTATGTTTATTCCCCGACATAGACAATCCTGCTTCCAAGAACCTCAAACCCGAAAGGTTCTTCCTTTAGTTGCGGTAAGGCCCTTTTTATCGCTGCATGCTTTGCTGGAGGGGCAAACATGAGCAAAAATCCTCCGCCGCCTGCACCGATAAGCTTGCCGCCCAACGCACCAGTTGCCAATGCCTTGTTGTACATGGCATCTATCTTTGAATCACTTATGCCTTCGCTTAACGTTCTTTTGAGTTTCCAATTCTGATCTAAGAACTTTCCTGTTCTGGCCCATCTTCCATTACATATCGAGTCAAAGAGCGCATATGAAAGATCCCGCATCTTATTATACTCACTTACGTGCTTCTGTATCGCGTCAGCCTGCTTTGAATGTATTTGGGCGGAGCTCCTTTGCAATCCAGTGTAAAGCAGCATTAGGTGATTCTTAAGTAACATGTAATCGCTTTCCTTGGCTATGACAGGCTTCAGAACAACACTTTCATCTTCATTAAACTCCATTAGCTTTATGCCACCATAAGCCGCTATGTACTGGTCTTGCTTGCCGCCAGGTTCCTTCAGTATTCCCCTTTCTATGCGTACTGCTTCTTCCGCGAGCTCTTTCGGGCTTACAAACTCGCCTTTCCATGCATGCAAGGCATTCAGCAGCCCTACAAGGAACGTGCTGCTAGACCCTAGGCCCGTCCCACCGGATGGTATATCTGATATACTTACAATCTCTATACCGCCATCTATCTTGAGCAGCTTTAGAGCTTCTCTGACTGTCGGATGCTGTATCTTGTCCACGCTGTCGACTATCTCGGTCCTTGAATAGCTAACCCTTATGCGGTTGTCGAATTTCTTGTTAACGACTATGTGTATATACTTGTTTATTGCTGCTGATACAACCGCACCGCCGCCGTAGTTCTTGTAGTAGCCAGGCAGATCCGTGCCGCCGCCAACAAAGGTTATCCTAAGCGGCGTCTTGGTCATTATCATGCGCTGGCCGTACAAATAATTCGCCTTTTTCATTTACCTTGAAGAAGCATAGCTATACCTTTGTCAAGGTTTATCTTGGCTTTGAAGCCTATGACCTTCTCTGCCTTGGACGCATCGGCGAGTGTCTCCATCACGTAGTTACTCACAGGTATTTTTACGTATTTTGCCTTTATGCCTGTGTGAAGGGCCTTGTTGAGTTTTTCTACGAGCTCGTTCAGGCTGTAGTTTTTGCCTGTCCCTACATTGAAGACATCGAAACCATTTATGGCAGAGGCCTTTATGAGTGCGTCAACAGCATCGTCCACAAACACCAAATCACGCTTCTGGCTGCCGTCGCCGTATATTATAGGCTGATCTCCCTTCTTCATCGCCCAAATAAACTGCGTCACCAGATTGGCGTATTCCTTTTTTGCCTCCTCGTGCCTTCCGTAGACTGAGAAGAAGCGCATGGCTGCCACGTTTACCCCGAAAAGTTTTGCATAGAGCGTGGAAAGTCTTTCTGCAGCTATCCTCCCTTCGGTATAATAATCAGTCACAGGCGGGATTATGTCTTCCCTATGCGGTGGCTTGATGCCATTGTATATGGATGATGTTGATGCAAAAACAATTGTTGTGTTATGCTTCTTTGCATATTCAAGTAGATTTATTATGCCTTCAACAACTTCGTTCAGTAGATTGGGATTTTTCCTGTACATCGGAGAAGCTGAATACATCCCTAGATGGAATATTAGGTCAGCGTTTAAGTTATGCTTGGCTATGTTTTTTATGTCATCTTGTATGAATTGCACATTGCCTGTCTTCTGCGCGGTCTCCAAATTTTTAGTTGAGCCGGTATTGAGATTGTCGATGACATACACTTTGTTGTCCTTTGCCAGCCTTTCGACCAAATTGCTTCCTATAAATCCTGCACCACCAGTCACGATTATGTTTCTTCCCTTAATAGTCTCCATTTTTGCACCGCTAAATCTTTTTAAATTATTTTAATATGGACATATGTACTGCGATCATAGATTATCCTCTACTATCTTTGATATTATATGACCAACTGCTATATGCACCTCCTGAATTATCGAGGTCCTGTCGCTGTCCACCTTTAATGCATATTTGGTCTTGCTGGCCAGCTTGCCCCCTCTTCTTCCTGTGAACGCTATTGTAAGGCATCCCAGCTCGTTTGCTTTGTCTATAGCCTTAATCACGTTTTGTGAGTTGCCGCTAGTTGAAATGCCTATTACTATATCATCCTTCTCTGCAAAGGCTTCCACCTGCCGCTCATACACGTAGTCGAAGCCGTAGTCATTCCCTATGGCAGTTAAAGAGGATGTATTTGCATGGAGCGCTAGGGCAGGCAATGGCTTCCTGTCCTTTTCAAAACGGCACACGAACTCAGCTGCTATGTGTTGCGCGTCGGCGGCGCTGCCGCCGTTACCCATGAGTATGAGCTTGTTGCCCTTGAGCATCCGTTTCGCTATCTCATCGCCGAGTTTATGCACGAAATCTGGATCTACGGCAAGCCTGGCATTGGCACCGTCTTTCATGTAGTCCTCAATGCTGCTTATTTTCATTCTATGACCGCATTTCTATCCTTAGAATCGGTATAATTGGTAATAAAAGTAATACAGATTTAAATACACGCATGGTGATAGAGGATTAACCTGAACAGTATTCTGACTTTGCAGCTCTTGCCGCTGGGTCGAGGAATTAACATAGTAGTTAGGTTACAAGTTCAAGCCGCGCAACCTCACAGTTATAGCATATGATGCATACAAGCCCCCCATCCCAGAATCGGTGTGCGGGCAGCACAAGTGAATAAGATGAAAAACGCAGCAGTATTCCTTGATAGGGACGGAGTGATAATAAAGGACGTTCCTGACATTCATAGGATTGAGGACATAGAGGTATTCAGCTTTTCTGCCGAAGGCATAAAAATCCTGAACAGGCTCGGTTTCTTGGTGATAGTGGTGACGAACCAGCCCCAGGTGGCCAAGGGGCTGTGCACCGAAGATACAGTTAAGGCAATGAACAGGAAGATCACGGAACAGCTCCACGCGCAAGGCGCAAAGATAGATGCCGTGTATTACTGCCCGCACCATCCCGACAAAGGCTTCAGCGGGGAAAATCCGGAGTACAAGATAGACTGCGCATGCAGGAAGCCGAAGATAGGCATGATAGAAAATGCCGCCGGGAGGTTTGGCATAGATCTCTCAAGGTCGTTCATCATCGGCGACACGATGCGCGACATAAAGACCGGCGAGAACGTCGCGATGAGATACCAAAACTTCAGGTCAGTGCTGGTGAGAAGCGGCGCCAATGACGATGACGACAGATTCAGCGCAAAGCCCGACTTCACCGCAGACAACCTCCTCGATGCGGCAAGGCTTATTGGGAAGATAGTCACAAAGGAGAATAAGGACGCAGAGGGATAGAATGAAGGCCGTCATAATAGCCGGAGGCAAGGGAACAAGGCTGAGGCCGCTGACTTACGATATACCAAAGGCCCTGGTGCCCGTAGGCGGCAAGCCCGTACTAGAGCACCAGATAGAAGCGCTAAAGGGCTACGGCATAGATGACGTCATCGTCTGCGCAGGATACAAGCACGGGCTGATCGAGAAGGCTTTCGGGAACGGCTCAAGGTTCGGGGTAAGGATGCGGTATGTCAATGAGAAAAGGCTGTCGGGGACTGGCGGAGCCATAAGGAACGCCAGGCGCTTCGTAGAAGGCACGTTCCTTGTCCTGTACGGTGACATATTCTTCAATATGGATTTAAGGCGGCTTATCCGCTTCCACAAAAAGAAGAAGGCGATAGCGACGCTGGTTCTGCATGAGTCCACCCATCCCTACGACAGCGACCTCATACGGATAGACAGAAACAAGAGGGTGGTCGGGCTCATAGGCAAACCCGAGAGGGGCAAACCATTGCCGTCGAAGATGTCAAACGCCTCCATATACGTCCTGGAATCCAGGGTCTTCGGCTTCATGCCGAAGGGGAAGCACAGCTTTGAGAAGGACGCGATCCCAAGCTTGATAACTACCGGGAAGGTCTTCGGCTTCGTCACGAAGGAATACATAAAGGACATGGGCACCTTCGACAGGCTCAGCGAAGTCAACAAGATGGCTGCAGATGCAAGGTTCACTGTTGAAACAGACGGCAAAGTGATACGTGCCATGCAGAAAGGGCTTAGAGG
>JAJZEU010000030.1 GCA_021805625.1 Microcaldota archaeon | reverse complement strand
CCGATCTGTACTGAGTAATGATTGGTATGAGCTTGCCATGCTACGCAGGAACTCCCCCGAACCTTTTAGCAGGATATACGTTGCACTGTGGCTCTCATAAGCCATTGCTATAAATGAGATGGCCAGAAGTGCTGCAATTACCATGCTTATCAGTAGCTCTATGCTTATCTGCAGTTTCATTTCACAGCCTTTTGCAATTCCACGGAATCAGTACCATTGTTTATGACTTCTATGGTTTCGGCACCTCCAGCCACGCAAAAAAGCCCGTTTGCTGCGATGGCATCATCTGCGAAGTAGAAGGTACCATACTGTGTATAGAGCTTGTTACCGCTTATGCTGAAATTACATGCGCCTTTCGGTAGGGATATGCTGATGTTTGAAGCCTCGGTGCCAGAATATATTGCCGAGTTTATGTAAGACACCAGCGTGTATGCTTCATATCCACCGATGGCATTGGAATAGCTTGTGGACCATCTTGAAACCGCTCCCAAGATGAATACAAGCACTATGGCTGAAACCGAGAGGTATATGAGCAATTCCACCGAAATCTGAAGGCGCATGGTTATGCATTCTTTGCGAGCGATGAAAGCTGCCCGAGTATCGCCTGGGAGATGCTTGTGTTGGTCCCATTCACTGCGGTCGTAACTATGGCTGCACCCTTCAATTTCACTATCATCGCCAAGGCTATCAGTATGACGATGCTTGCTGCTGAGAGCATCATTATGTACTCCAGCGAACTTTGCCCTTTTGCGCTTCTGGCAAGCGCCACCATAGATATCGCTTCTGGAATGAAGCCAATTCTGTATATTTTATTTTTCAAATTCATTATATCACCTCATGGATTAGCGAAACCGAAAACACGAAAACTGTTATTCCTATTGAAAAATATGGAATTGAGGAGTAAAGAGCATCCAGTGCGCTTCGCGCAGATTTATAGAATGAGGAATACAGGAACGAAACCATTAGTATGTATCCTACGATTATCATAGAAAATCTTCCTTGCACCACCGGTGCAGACATTTTGGATATGAAATCAAGTATTCCTACACTTATTCCGCCAAACATCGGGAAGAAAAAGGACATGCCTGCTTGCATTATCATGTCCATGCCTGATGAGAATTTTGCTTCTTTGTTTTTCCTTTCCTCTTCTTCCTCTGCGTGTCTCGCGAAGAGCTCTAATGCTTTTGATGCATCTGTACCTGTCTTATAATTGCTGTACATGATGCCGGCTAGCTTGTCAAGATTATCGTTGTGCTCTCTTCTGTAAATTCCGCCCAGTCTGTTCAAAGCGAGCATCTTTTGCAAACGCGTGTTGAATGAGAATCCTTGTTTCAGGGCTTCCTTTAGAGCCAACTGTACTGATTTTGTCTTTTTGTAATCTGAGATAAAGCTTCGCAAGAAGGTTATCAGCTCTGTATCGCTAACATTCTTGGCACTGGACTTCCTACCGATAATGTACAGGATCAATGATAAAAGTAGAATTGCCAAAGATACTCTCGTCACGCCAAAATAGAAGAGTGCTACTCCGGAGAGGGATAGTACAGACACGGTTATTTTATCAGTTTTTGAAAATGTGATCATGCTGTATCACCGACATTGTCGCATAAACTGCGGGTATGGCAACGAGCATAAGCACAGAGAGAGCGAAGAGACTTATGCTGCCACTCGATACTACCGCGCTTCCTATGAAAGCAAAAATCATGAAAGCGGGTAGTATTGTTGAGATAAACATGCTTACTGTGGCACTAGTCTGGATTCTTGGCCCAGACCTTGCAGAGTTCCTTTGTAACTCACCCTCGTATACATCAAGAAAGTTTTGTATTGAATTGCTGCTTGATGTTATGTGAGCACCAAACCAGTTGAATTTCCTGTGAAGAATTTTTGATGCGGCGGTATCAAAGGCGTCTGAAACTTCGGCACCAAACCTTATTCTTCTTGAGAGTTCCATGAAAGGATTGGAAACGTATGAACCAGAAGTAAGCGATGCCTGTACTATTGAAGATATTAGCGGGTGCTTTTTGCCTTTATGATATGCAACCTCGTGTAATCCCTCTATCAGGCTCTGTTTGCGTTCTGAGCTTACAATCGAATCGATGTGCATGGTAAGGAGGTAAATGTAGAACAAGGAAACAATGCCAGCCAGCGCAAATAGCAGCAATGAATTCGCGAAGTTTGAACTGTTAATGTAACTCAGATAAGAACCTAGTGAGATCGCAATTATAGTTGCAAAAATTGAGGATTTCAGCAGATCCATACATTCACCTGGCATAGTTTTGGATTGTTTCTATCATATCTATAGTATTGCTGCCATCGGGCAGTTTTTCTTCGATAAATTTCTTCCTTTTTGAGAATTCTTTCATTGCTTTTGTCCTCGCCACTTGGTTCCTTGAAGAATATGCATCAATGACTTTCGATGTCAAAAGCGCATTTGGGTTCAAGATGCCGTTTTCAATGATGTTGTCAATTTTCACGCCGTCTGAGCCGTTTACTTCTAAATAATCGCGCACTTCTTCAGCTCTGCTAAGCCATTTATACTCACATATCTCTGAGAGTTTTCTAGAAGTCATGCCTTCCTGCCTCATATATACTGAGATATCAAGCGCACTTATTGCCCCCGGTTCAACTCCCATGGGTCGTGTTGTCAGCCTCTTTATAATGGCCATGCCATTCTCATTGCTGTGCATTGTGGTAATGAAAGGTATGCCCAGATTTGTTCCTGAAAAGAGATCACGAGCTTCATTCCCCCTTATCTCACCGATTATTAGAAGGTCTGGTCTGAGCCGGAGTGCATTCAGGGCCTGTTCACTTATAGTCACCCTGCCGGAAAATCGTGACCCGTAGAGGGGGATTATACTGCTAATGTCTGGATAGGATCTAAGTTCGTTGACATCTTCCTCTATCGTTATTACGCGCTTATATCTTGGCACAAGCGCCAGAAGTGCTGTGAGGAGGGTGGTCTTTCCGCTTGCTGGAGCACCAGATATTACCATATTCATCTTAGAATCTATTGCCATCCATAGGTAAGCAAGTGAATCAGAGGTTATGGTGCCATTTTTCAGCAAAGCAGACAGGTTCAGATTTCTTTTACATCCTATTCTAATTGTGGCCATTGCCCCGTTTGCGGAGTACGGTTTGAGCTGCGCATGCACTCTCGCATCTTTTATCTGCGCGTCTATTATTGGATTTTCTTCATTTAGCTCTTCGTCTGCTTCATAGATCATCTTGTTTATCGCGTGCTGGAAGGACTCTTCAGAGTTAAACCGCAGGTTCGTAGAACACCTACCATACTTTGCGTGGTATATCGAGATTGGAGATGTTGGGGTATTGATCTCTATCTCCTCCATATTCTGGCTGTCTTCAAGGAGTATGCTTATGGGCCCATAGGCGGCAACGTCATAGGCGATGAGGCGTGAGAGGTAAGATGCCCGTTCTGCGCCGACTTTAGTTGAGAGGGAATGATCTGCCATGCGCACGGCGTAGTCGAATTCGTTTTCTTGCATGTTGTTATTTGATAATACATCGATTACATGCGCCTTTTCCTGGGCTAGCATTCTGATTTCTTCAAGACTTACCGCAGCGGCATCTGCTGCGATAAGATAAAAAGGCGTGCCTTTCCTCTTTGATACTGTCCTTTCGATTGGGAACGATACAGTATCCAACTTCTCTTCAAAATCAATTCTGTCTACGGTAAAGCTCAGCGGGACTGGAGTTATTGCTGCCTGTTCTCTGTTCCTTGCTATTCGTATGTCCGGGATTCTTATGTGCATTGGCTTACCATTTACTTAGATATAACTTTATGTATTTAGATATAAGAAGATTATTATATCTTCCTATCATTGGAGGAGGTTACAATGATTGAAAATATGAATACCCGATTTTCGTAGACGTCAAAGTTCCTTGCGGGTGCCAGGGAAGGTTTATAAATATGTATAATGCAGTATACTACTGTTTGGTAGAATGGCTGGTAAAGAAAAAGAAAAAGATGGGATATGGCTTATCAGAAAATTGATGAGCAGACCCAATTATGCAGTGCTCAAACTGCTTATGGAGAAATCTCCAAGGACGACAAGGGAGCTTTATGCGGTACTTGGCAAGAAGTTCACAAGGAAAACGCTTATCATAACCTTGAGAGATCTTTCTCTCGAATTGAATGTGTTACAGCCGACGCACATAAGGACAGAGCGCGGCTATGGGCTTGGGTACAACATAAATCCCAAGCTTAAGGACATAGTGAAAAGTGTTGAGAAATTCGAGCATACCGTTGAGGATATAACCAGGACTCAATGATCCTTTTTCGGCTGTAGTTGCAGTGCTCCTTCCTTTATCGTCCTTGAAATCAGGTCTATCTGTATTTCCTGAAGCGGCACCTTTATGAGCTCGCCCTGGACAAAGCGGTCCAGCTCTTCTACATCCTCATGCCTTGCAAGCAGTATGTAGCTCCAGTAGCCTATAGGGACATAGATTGCTTCCACGCCATAGGCGTTTACGAGTCTTCCCGCAAATTCATTGCGTTCTTCCTTGCCAACGTTGCTTGCGATCTTAAGGTAAATGAATGACTGCAAAGGCTTACCGATCAGTTTTGGGTCCAGTCTTGTAGTATGGCCAAGTATTATGCCTTCTTTTTTGAGGGTTTCGATACGCCTATATACCGTTGTACTTGTCGAACCGACTTTTTCAGCTATTTTTGAAAGTTTTGGCATAAGCATCTCGTTGTTTTGCAATAATTCCAAAATCTTTAAATCTAACTGATCGAGTTTCATAAAATCTCCTCGCAGGGAGACCCACGACCTTCAGTCGTGGGAGGAACTGCGGTAGTATTATATGTCTTTCTTGATATATTGTTATTGTAATAGTGTAATGAACTTTCCTGTGGAAAGGGATGTAGGTATGGTGTTGTCTGACCAGACGTAAAACCTAACAAGGCAATGGTCAAGCTAACAATGCCTGTTGGAGCGGAAAGACTTGTTTTTTCCAGATTTCCAATAGGAGAGGTCTTGTAAACGACCTCAACATTCTGTCTGATGAAACTGGTTGTTTCGTTGCTGTGCAATATATTCAACCTTTTGATGGAAAGCCAACGACCTTAAGTCGTTGGTAGTTTACCTACACACCAACTGTGCTATGCATAGTATTGCTTAGAAGGAGATTTAATGCTTTTGCACTACATGCTGCGCTCGGAAAGATATAGCAGTATTGCCTTTTCAACAAGCATCTTATTTTTCGATTGCGGCCATATAATGCTCTTGGGACCGTCGAGTACATCGGCGGTTATCTCTACGCCACGGTGCGCTGGCAGGCAGTGCATAACAACTGCATCGGATTTTGCATAGTCCAGCAGTTTCTTGTTCAGCTGGTATGGGGCGAACATCTTCAGACGCCGTTCCGCTTCTTTTTCTTCGCCCATGCTCACAAATGTGTCGGCATAGAGCACATCGACATCGGAAAGACCTTCCTTCGGGTCATCGTACACTTTCACTATCCCATACTCCTGGGCCTTTGTGAAATACCTGCTGTTTGGGGGGTAATTCTTCGGCCCTACGAGCGATACCTCCATCCCCATCTTTGCCCCCAGCAGCATGAGCGAGTTTGCGGTATTGGCTGCTATATCTCCAAGAAATGCGAACTTTATGCTTTTTAGTTTTCGTTTGATGCTCTGCATTGTATAAAGGTCGCTCAATGCCTGGCATGGGTGCTCCAGATCGGTTAGCGCATTTATTACAGGTATGGAGGAATTGTTGGCAAGCTCAAGCAGATCCTCATGCTTGTACAGCCTTGCTGCTATGAAGTCCACATAGCCGCTCAGCACCTTTGCCGTGTCGGACATCGGTTCGCCTCTTGACATCTGCGATGTCCTAGAATCTATGTATATCGAATGGCCACCGAGCTGCGCCATTGCCGCTTCGAATGACACTCTTGTGCGCGTAGAGGGCTTCTCGAAAAGCAGAGCTAGCACTGAATCCTTCAAAGAAATCTCGACATTGCCGTTTTTGAGATTGTCTGCAATACCGAATATCTCATTTACCTCTTCTTTAGTTAGGTCGTCTACGCTAAGGAGATTCATTTCATCCACCAAATATTGAACCAAAGCCAGTTTCGGCCTTCGTCCTTTCCTCATCAATCGTTTCTATTATTTTCTTCTCGGTTTCCGGGTCGACACGCTGTATGCTTGGAACTGCATCCTTCAGCTTCTTCTCGGCGAATTTGAAGAATCCTTCGATGGCATGTATGAAGAGGTAGTACTTGCCAGCATCTAGCATCAGGGAAGCTCCATCCTTTATGAGATAATCCTGCCTTGCGAAGATCGTGTTGGCCTCTTCGTCTCCCCTTATCTTATCTAGGTCCGCTTCGGTAAGGCTCTTGTCCAGATACGGATCGTATTCAAGCAGCTTTTTCAGTTTTTGCAGATCGGCTGCATCAAAGGAGTATACTCTAGGCACCTCATCAGCCCAGCAGTTTTGCGTTGACGCTTCCTTCCTTTCCAGGACTGTTCGTCACAACTGCTTTCCCCATTTCCGTTTCTATGATTGTGCCCTTTGTTATGATATTCAGCCTTGCGAAGTTCCTGTTGTCTTTCGACTCTGCGACTCCGGTTATCTTCACATTCTTGTAACCATCCTTTGTGAGGAGGTTTGCAGAGCCCGCATACATTAGCTTGCTCTTCTGGCTGCCACCTCTGATCCGCACCGCTTTGCGGCTAGACTCGGCGCCGAGCTTCGTAGCAACAAAATAACCGCCGGATTCGGATCTCTTCTTATCGCGATTCTTGTTCTTCGCCTTTCCGTTCCCGGAATTCTTCGTCTTGGATTTGCTGTGTATTTGTATCCCAAACTGTGCCATTATACCACACAATAAGCAATCAGAGAATGCAGTCTTTAATATATAGGAGAAGGAATATAATCCTTATGCCTCCTGGTGTTAACGTGGCTTGGGAAGCTCCGAAAAACGGCAGTATAATGGCATGCCTATGCGAGTATTGGGGCAGCATGAAGGAACTTGTCGACAGGCTTAAGAGCTTCAGGGAAGGGAGCATAATGCAGGCGTTCTCCTACAGCAGGAATGTCGAGGATGCGCTGCTGCCGGCGTATGTAAACGCAAAGCTCAGGGCTTCGGAAGGGATGGCAAGGGCAAAAGATATGAACATGGATTTCATGCTTCTTGTAGCTGGGACCATGGAGATAGACAAGGCACTTGCACGCTGCGGTGCGAATTCGCACCGCTTCATCTTCTTCTCAGAAAATAGGAGGAAGGGGCGTTCTTTCCTTAAAAAGAATGGAGTA
>JAJZEU010000058.1 GCA_021805625.1 Microcaldota archaeon | reverse complement strand
TTCCGAGCTTGATGTTACGGGCTCCAGGCCTGCGCCGATGTACCTGTTGTAGAGGTCCATTACTTCTGGCTTGCCCCTTGCGATGAGCAGGGCCCTTCCGCTTGTATCGTATTTCGGCCTTCCCGCTCTTCCGAAGAGCTGCGTCACCTCGTTGACTCCTAGCTTCTCTGCACCATTCTCCTCCCCATACCTGCTTGTGTCTCTGACTAGCACAGTGTGTGCAGGCATATTCACGCCGAGGCCGAGAGTCGTGGTGGAGCATATGGCCTTTATGATGCCCTTTCTGAAAGCTTCTTCAACCGCATGCCTCTGCGAGTTGACCAGACCACCGTGGTGGAACGCAACGCCGTGCTCTATGGCCTTCGCTAGCTTTTCGCACTGCGCCGTGGGCCTGCTAAGCACGGCGAGGACATTTGCAGAAACTTCTTTGAGGGAGGCCTTTTCCTTGGCACTGAGCGATTCCGCTACCACTTTGGACAGTTTTTCTGCGCCGGCTTCGGCATTCCTCTTCGTGGAGTAGAAGGCAAGGAGCTGCTTGCCCCTAGAAAGCACGTCCTCCATGATTCTTATCTCGGGTATCATGCTGTTGCCTTCGAGCGCTTCTTCATGGTCTATGTAGAAGGTCTGGCCATCGAGCACTATCCCTTTCTCTACATGTATGGGCCTGTAGCTGCTTGTGACAAGGCCCGCGTCGAGCCACTTCGCCAGTTCGTCAGCATTTGAAATCGTAGCGCTTAACGCCAGCATCTGCGTGCCGATGCATATCCTCCTGAGCTTCGTTATCAGTATTTCAAGAGTAGGACCTCGGCTGGAATCTCCAAGCATGTGTATCTCGTCGAAGACTATGCAGCCTGAACTCTGCAGCCAGTTCGCGCCGTGCCTTATCAGGCTGTCTAGCTTTTCGGTTGAAACAAGGATGATGTCGTAGCTCGCGAGCCATGGATCCAGGGAATCTAGGTCGCCTATCGACATTGCAATCTTGAGATAGGGGTATGCAGCCTTGAATTCGTCGTATTTTTCGCTTACGAGGGCCCTCATTGGAGCTACATATATGGCTTTCTTCCTCCTTGCGATGATGCTTTTGATTATCGCAAGCTCGGCGATAAGGGTCTTCCCGCTAGCTGTTGGCGACGCAACAACAAGATTCTTTCCTTCCAGAAGGCCGGCCTTCACCGCAAGCTCCTGCGGCGGATTCAAATCCTTCATCCCGCGCTGCATCAATGACTCTATAGCTTCATTTGGCAAGGAACCCTTCAGGGAAAGGATATCCATAATGCACTTTCATCAAAAAAGTATTTATGTGGCATCTACAAGCATCGGTTTTTGGGATACAGATGCACCTCTGAAGGCGTACAGGAAGCTATACGTTTTTTAAATTCATTTGAAACATTATGTAGCAGGTAAGCAGATGCTTTTGGGCATAAAGCGCATTTATGACAAGGCAGAAATAATAGACGGCAAGCGCATCTTGGTTGACAGGCTCTGGCCGCGGGGCGTGAAAAAGAGCACTGCGAACTTAGACCTGTGGCTCAGGGACATAGCGCCAAGCAACGAGTTGAGGAAGTGGTTCAACCACGAGCCCGAAAAGTGGGAAGAATTCAAGAAGCGCTACAAGAGGGAGATTGAGAAGAACCCAGCGCTGGACCAGCTTTTGGGCAACGTGAACGATTTTGATGTCACTTTGATATATGCTGCAAAGGATACCGAGAACAACGATGCCGTGGTGCTAAAGGAGGTAATAGAAAGCAAGTTGAAGTAAGTCAAGCTATGTGGAAAGTCTCTTTTGTCTTCATTATCGCTGCTATTGCCTTGTCCACTTCCTCTTCTCTGTTGTATATGTAGAAGCTCATCCTCGATAGCGCGCTCTCATGCAGTGATTGCGTAACGAGCGGCATTGCGCAGTGGTGCCCGCTCCTTATCGCTATGCCCTCGCTGTCGAATACCTGCGCAACGTCATGAGCGTGGACACCGCTTACGCTGAATGAGACAACGCCTGCGCGTTCCCCAATCCTGTCTATTCCAGGACCGTATACGTTTATTCCGCTTACGCCATCCAGTTTTTCGAGCGCATATCTTGTTAGGCCTTTTTCGTGATTTCTCACATTCTCCATTCCGAGCTTCTTTAGGTATTTTATTGCGGCACCGAACCCTATGGCTCCCTCTATGTTCTGTGTGCCGGCCTCAAACTTCCAGGGCAGGTCGTTCCAGGTGCTGTCATACAGATCGACGCTTTTTATCATGTCGCCGCCTCCGTACAACGGTTGCATGCCTTCCAGCAGTCCCTCCTTTGCATACAATATGCCTATTCCCGCGGGGCCGAGCATCTTGTGGGATGAAAATGCGAAGAAGTCGCAGTCCATCTCCTTGACGCTCACCGGCATGTGCGGCGCAGACTGGGCGCCATCTATCAGTACCGTTGCCCCGGCATTGTGCGCCATCTTCGTGATCGCACCTGCATCGTTTATCGTACCCAAAACATTTGAAACGTGGGTAAGCGAAACGATCTTTGGCCTTGCTTCAAGCTTCTTCGCATAGTCTTCCATGTCCAGGAAGGCGTCGTCTTTCAATTCCACATAATCGAGCTGTGCCCCCTTCCTTTTGGCTAGAAGCTGCCACGGCACAATGTTGCTGTGGTGCTCCATCTTCGATATCAGGATGTGGTCTCCCCTGCCAACATTCTGCTCTCCGAAAGTCAATGCCACAAGGTTTATCGCTTCTGTGGTGTTTCTCAGATATATTATTTCCCTTTCAGAATTTGCAGAAATGAACTTTGCAGCCGATTTCTTCGAGCTGATGTATCCATGTGTGGCCTCCTCGGATATCTTGTACAGGCCGCGGTGAATGTTGGAGTTGTAGTTCTTGTAGTACCTGGAAACTGCGCTTATTACCTGCCTTGGCTTCTGTGATGTTGCCGCATTATCTAGGTAGACAAGCGGTTTGCCGTTCATTGCGGTTTTGAGTATGGGAAAATCATTTCTTATCTCTTCAACGTCAAAAGTCACAGTGCCACCCGCGCTACTTTACCCTTTGGGCTTTTTCAACGAAGGAATCATACCCGACGCTTTCAACAGTTTTTATGAGTCCGGTACCGCCGCTTTCCACTATCCTGCCATCTACCATTATGTGGACGAACTGGGGCTCCATGTGCGAAAGTATCCTGCTGTAATGTGTTATGAGCAGTATGCCTATGTTACTCTGCTTGCTCACCTTGTTTATCGACCCTGCAACTACCTTTATCGCATCGACATCCAGTCCAGAATCGGGTTCATCCAGTATTGCTATCTTGGGCTTCAGCACGGCGAGCTGGAGTATTTCCGATTTCTTCTTTTCGCCTCCTGAAAAGCCGTAGTTCAGAGACCTCTTTATGAATTCCTCGTCCATGCCTAGCTCTGAGGCAGTGTTCTTTATCTCCTGCATGAGACCCTTGATGTTCATTTCTGGAGAGTAAGAGCGCTTTGCGGCGTTGAGGAAGCTAAGGAACTTGACTCCGTCTATCGATACCGGATCCTGGAACTGGAGGAAGAGGCCGAGCTTCGCACGCTCGTCTGTCTTCAGGCCTAGCACGCTCTTGCCGTCCACAAGTACGTCTCCGCTGGTTATTTTGTAGCCTGGATGGCCGAAGACGGCCTTTGCAAGCGTGCTTTTTCCAGAGCCGTTTGGCCCCATGATAACGTGCATCTCTCCCTGTTTTATAGTTAAGCTGAGACCACTTATTATCTCCTTGTCTCCTGCATTCACGTGAAGATCATTTATTTCCAGTATCATAGTACCATCTTTTCATTGCCTGTATTTATAATGTCCTTTGAAGAAGTCCTCGCTCTTGCTTCCTTCCCTATATTCTTCTCCGAGCTCTGGGATATTCCCAGGCTGCTTCCTGTCTATCTTGTCCCTTACCATTGCAGCAGCGATTTCCCTCATGCTCTCGCTTCCTATCTTTGATATGATGCTGTCGAAGAACCCCAGCGCAAGCAGCCTCTTTGCCATAGGCTCGTTGATGCCTCTGCTCATCACATAAAAGAGGGCGTTGCTGTCGAGCGGAGTCGTTGCGGATGAATGCGTGGCTCTCACATCATTCTCTTCCACAGACATGTCAGGCATGCAGTCAATCTTTGCCCCATTGTCGAAGAGCAGGCCCCGTTCAAGTATGAATGAATTCGACTTCTTTGCTCCATGATTGAGCTTCGCAAAACCTTTTATTATGCCCGTTGCTTCACCAAGCAGAACCGCTTTTGATTCGACGCTCGCAGTGGTCTTCTCTGCCGCATTTACAGCAGACGTACCGAGATCGAACTTCTGGGCGTCCGTACCTATGACTATCTCGTTCGCCTCGACCCTGCTGCCTGTCCCACTGGCCTCCATGATGTTTCTGACCCTCACTTGCATGCCTCCGGAATAGAGGGAATTGAACTTTATGACAGCATCTTCATCGGCAAATGTCTTGAAGAAGCTCATTACCGTGGTATTCGCACTCTCATTATGGAGCACGTTTATCTCTGCGTGTGAATTCTTTCCAACCCTCACTTCGTTTAGCACCCCGAACGAAGAATCCGCTCCTGCGGATGATGCGCAGACCTCAAGCAACTCAAGCTTGGCCCCGTCCCCAACATCGACGGTTATCTGTGTGTTCAGAGGCGCTTCTGAGTTGAACATCAGCACGGCAAGACTTGCGCTCTGGGCCTTTGGCACCTTTATCAGCATGGCATTCTTTGAGAATGCGTGTATGTACGATACGTATCTATCTTCACTGTTGCCGTAGAGTTTCTGCCTTAGGAATTCGCCACTGAGAGCGCCTACATCCTTGACTCTTATGAATTCTTCATTGGTGGAGTATGCGTCCCCTCCGCCGATGACGGCATCAAAATCTATTCCTATGACGCCGTAGTTCTTGCGCATGGTCTCTGTAAGTTCCTTATGTTCGGAGATGCCCTGCACGGCTTCTTCTTTCAGGCTCGGAAGCTTTATGAAGTTCTTCTTGTAGAGCTCGCTTGTTTCCTCCGGCATCGTTTTGTATTTTGAAAGTGCTTCTTTTGCAAATTTGTCATATGCAGCCATTTTACCAGCGTTATGCCACAGAGTTATTCATGTCCAATTTTATAAGCCTTCTCAGCTCTATCGAGTACTCCAGAGGAAGTTCCTCGGCAAGCGGGGAAAGGAATCCGAGGATTATCATAGTTACCGCATCTTCTTCGCTTACCCCCCTGGTCTTCAAATAGAAAAGCTCCTCGTCGCCTATTTTTCCCGTTGTTGCCTCGTGGGTTATGGAGGCGTCATCTCTCTTTATTTCCATGTAGGGAAAGGTGTTGGTCTTGGAATCGTCGTCAAGCAGAAGGGCGTCGCATCTCACGTTCGACTTTGCGTTTTCAGCATTGGCCCCTATATGTAGAAGGCCGCGGTAGGTTGTAACGCCGTTTCCGATGGAAACGCTCTTTGAGATTATTTCTGATGTGGTGTCCCTAGCAAGGTGGTATATCTTGCCTCCGGAGTCCTGATACTGACCGTTGCCCGCTATTGCCACGGATATTACTTTGCCCTTTGCTCCAGGTTCTCTTAAGAATATCGATGGATACTTCATATTCAGTTTGCTGCCTATATTTCCGTCGATCCATTCGACGGATGCATTCTCGTAAGCGTAGGCCCTTTGTGTAACAAGGTTGTAGACGTTCTTTGACCAATTCTGTATGGTGACATATCGGATGTGCGCGTTCTTGTGCGCAACAAGCTCTACGACTGCTGCATGCAGCGAGGAACTCATGTATATCGGGGCCGTGCAGTTATGTACTGCAAACCCCTTTACCAAATATGATTCATCCTTTTTGACACCGAAATTATAGACCAGACCATCAAACACGTGCTTTTTTATTTGCTTTATAGGAACGAAGAAAAGGTTGCCCTTTCTTCTTACCTCACCTATCTCTTTCCCTTCAGTATACTCTATTATGTATTGGTTGCTCCTCACGATTTCTCTGCCCAGAATCGTATCCTTGGATCCTGGTCTTATGTTCAAATTAGCAAAGATTTCGTTCCTTGCCAATACTTCTTGTATTTGATAGGATAAGAATCTGCTGGCTGTTGCCGCACGCATCAATTTCTTTCCCGATCGCAGATAAACACTACCATCTCCTCTCCAATAATAATCAATCATGATTTTTTGTTTGGCAGGAGGCAGTTTCATTATTTTTGAGGATAGTAGTTTTGTCTTTGCTCCTTTGCCGCAATTTGTTTCACAAAGCGCTACCAACTCCTTTGCGTATGAGCTAACTGTATAGTAGCCTCCCTTTGTTCTGAATATGCTAGACTTCCATCCTTTGCTATGTATCAGCGAATTGACCTCTTTTGCAAGTGCGGCCTCCTTTTTGCTTTTACCAAAACTGAAGCTTACGCTTTTAATGCCCCTCAATGCTTTATTTGAACTTACAGAGCCTTCTGCAAGGTAAAGCCCAAGAAGCTTGAGCTCCGCTGATTCTATGGCAGTATCATCTTCCGAGAGCGTTGGTGCAACGTAGACAATGAAGTCACCCTCTTCCAAGCCATCGGCTTTGACAAATTCCGGCTCCGTCTCGAGCAGTGCCTTAGTAGACACTTCTGGCTGCCAATCTTTTCTTTGCTGCCTCTTTACAAGAATCTTATCACGCTTGACGCATAAGACAGGATGTTCACCAGTTAATTTGAAGCCATTTCCCTTTGATAACGGCAGGATTTCCAGCATAGTACCCGTATGTGAATGGATAAATGTCTGCTTCACTTTTTGCATATCGCCTGTATGGGTCACTACAGTATCCTCCTTTGTGATGGAGTCTATGCGCTGGAACGTATCACCTTTATTCACCAGTTCATCTGCTGGCAAACAGCCCTCTATATAGGTAACATCGGCCCCTTCATCTGCTATTATTAGCGTCCTTTCGAACTGCCCGGCCTTCTCTGCGTTAATTCTGAAGTATGCCTGCAATGGAAGCTTTACCTTCGCTCCTTTTGGCACGTATATGAACGATCCGCCACTCCATGCGGCAGAGTTGAGCGCGGCGAACTTATTGTCGCTGGGAGGTATGACAGTGCCGAAATATTTCTTAACAAGCTCGGGATATTTCTTCACTGCCTCGTCGGTGCTCGTGAATATAACTCCTTCTTTCTCCAGGTCCTTCCTGAGGCTCGAATAGACAACCTCGGAATCGTACTGCGCCTCGGCGCCGCCAAAGAACTTCTTCTCTGATTCAGGTATGCCGAGTTTGTCAAAAGTATCCTTTATCTCTTTTGGAACGTCACTCCAGCTGTCCCCCTTCTTCTTGTCCGTTGGCTTGAGGTAGTAGTATATGTCGCTGAAATCTATGTGGCTCAGATCTCCCCCCCATGTTGGCACGGGCTTGCCTTTGAATATTTCATAAGCCCTGAGCCTCTTCTCCAGCATCCAGTCCGGCTCCCCTTTTATTTCAGAAATCTCTCTTACCA
>JAJZEU010000017.1 GCA_021805625.1 Microcaldota archaeon | reverse complement strand
AATCGTCGACTGAGACGTAATTGCCAAGGGATTTGTGCATCTCCCTGCCGTCTTCTGCAAGCATGAATCCGCTCACAACCACGTTCCTGTAGGGGCTCTTTCCATACGCTATGACGCTGCTCTTCATGAGCGTTGAGAACCAGCCGCGGAGCTGGTCGTGCCCTTCTGTTATCATCTCTGCAGGATAGAGCCTTTCGAATTCCTCTCCGCTCAGGCTCGCCTTGAACGCTATTCCTGAATCGAACCACACATCGAAGATATCTGGGGTTCTTGAGGCTTCGCCTCCGCATTTGGGACATCTTATCTTGATTGTGTCTACGTAGGGCCTGTGGATTGTCGGCAACGAGTCTATGGAGGCACTGTCCACTGCCAGCTTCTTCAATTCCTCCTTAGAGCCGATTATTGTTGATTCGGTGCATTTGCCGCATTCCCATATGGGGAGCGGAATGCCCCAGTATCTCTGCCTTGAGATACACCAGTCCGGAGAATTCCTGAATACCTCTTCCTGCCACAGCTTGGCCTCAGCCGGATTCCACTTCACCCTGCTGTTTTCCCTGATTAGCTTTTTCTTTATCTTTTGTATATTGAGGAACCACTGGTCAGTTGCAAGGTAAAGGAGCTTTGTGTTGCACCTCCAGCAGTGCGGATAGCTGTGCCTTACCGTTCCCATTCCCATAAGTGCGTTTCTTTCCTTTAGGTCCGCTATGACCCTCTCGTTGGCTTCTGATGGTACAAGCAATCCCTGGTAGGATCCCGCTTCTGAGGTATATTTAGCATGCATGTCCAATGGGGAGAATACAGGCAGCTTCGCCGTTTTGCTGACAAGATAGTCTTCGTAGCCATGACCTGGTGCAATATGCACTATGCCGCTGCCCTCGCTCACAGAGACGAGCGTTTCTGACATCAGAGCTCCGTGCTTCCTCCTCAGCTTCTTCTGCTCCGGGACAAGGTCCTCCAATGGATTTATGTAGTATATGCCTTCGAGCTCGCTTCCGTAGAACTCTGCTTCAACGACTGCATTCTTGTCTGCCGCGTTCACCACGGCATCAAGCCTGCTCTTGGCCATTATGAGATGCTCATCTCCGAGCTTTGCCTTTACGTACATCTCTTTTGGGTTCACGGCGACTGCAACATTGGCCGGCAGAGTCCAAGGCGTTGTTGTCCATATGACAAGATATGTGCTATCGTCAATTTCTATCCTTGGCTTTGAAAGCTTCATATTTATCTTGAACTTCACGAGAAGAGATGGGTCTTCCTCATCTGCATAAGTTACCTCTAGGGTTCCCTGGGCGAGCACCGTTTCACATTTTGGACAGTATGGCATGGGCTTCTTGCCCTTGTAGAGCAGTTTCTTCCCGTTTGCAGCCTTGAGCATGTGCCAGGCTTCCCCTATGTAGGAGTCCTTGTAGGGTATGTAGGGATTCTTGAAATCAAGGAGCACGCCGAAACGCTCATAATCCCTTGACATCTTGGGCATCAGGGATTCGGTGTACTCTTTGCACGCCTTTATGAATGCCTCTACGCCAATGCGTTCGGCAATGTCCTTCTTTGAGCTTACCTTCATGGAGAGCTCAATCTTGTGCTCTATCGGAAGGCCGTGCACATCGTAGCCCGCCCTGTCATGCACGCTGAAGCCATTCATGCGCTTGTACCTCAGGAATGCATCCTTCCTCACCTTTACCCAAATTTGGCCGGGATGAAGCTCTCCGCTTACATATGGCGGCCCGTCAAGGAAGTAGTAGGGTTTGCCGTCCTTGTTCTTTTCCCTTATCTTATCGTGTATCGCGTGTTCCCTCCAGTAGCTTAGAATCTTTTCCTCATTCTGGTTAAGATCCATTGAAAAGTACCTCTAGCAGCAGCAAGTTGGTATTACTAATTCTACTTTCATATTATAAATATTTCGTGCAAATTAGATTTCTGATGAAATGCGGCAGGCCGATGCAGCTACACTTATAAGGACCTTCATGGTCTTTGCCATAGTGTACATGATTTTCGTAAAGTTCAATGCCATCGTGACCATAATCCTTATCGCGGTCATGTACGCGCTTGATGGTTTCGACGGTTATCTTGCTGTCCATGAAGTCAGCGGCGGCGAGGTTGGCTTCATAGATTACGTGATGGCCGCGCTCGGCAACAAGAAGGTTATGGAACGTGTAAGAGAACTGAAGCACAGGATTTCTGCTTCGAATGCGTATGGAGCTAGGCTCGATGTTGCAGGAGACAGAGTCATAGAATACACCTTCTGGATATTCTTCACTTATCTTTCCATAATACCGTTGTGGGCACTGCTGCTCGTGGTGCTTAGGCATTCCTTTGCAGATGCATTCATGGCAGCTAGAGGCACGTCGTCAAAAATGAAGAGCAGGTTCGCGATTGCCGTATACTCGTCAAACGTTAGCAGGGCCCTGGTTAACATACTGAAGTTCCTCGCATTTGCATATCTTGTTCTCGTCTACGTCAGCAGCTATCCGATTCTGCCTGGCTATGTGCTCGTTGGCGCGCTTTTCGCGATGGTCATGCTCAGAGGCGCGGCAGAGATATACGAGGGCGCAATCGCACAGCACTGAAGGCACAATAAAATTGGTGACAGAACGGTGAGCTGCTTGATGGCACCCATAGGGACATGGCCGCAAAAGCATTGCTCGGCTTTTAGAAATTGCAGCGTTTGAGTTATCGGTTCTAGAATGTGAAGTTAAAAAAAATTTAGTAATATATAAATAATAGCAATACGATTTCAAAACTGCAAAACAGAAATTTATGACGGCTGGAAAACGGGACATTTTTCCAGTTGAATGGCTTGGCAAGAAAAATGGTTTGATCGTGTCAATAGGAGAATTGGAAAGTGTAATAGAAAGCATTAAAGATTTTACAGGAAGCGACGAGGCAGGGGAGCCGATTACGCTGGCGTATGAAAAGTATTCCGAGATAAAAGAAACCCAGAACAAGGATTTGGTAATAAACCTGCTTGGGAACCTCAAATGGCTTGCTGAAGACAAGCGGAGCGCAGATGCGGTTAAAAAAGGCGCAGAAATCTATCTCTCTGATCCTGTACTGAAGATGTCCACCAAATACTCAGGATACCTTGCGAACGAGGTCTTTGAAAGCATTGGATCATGCATCCACGAATCCCTCGACAAGAAGGTGGTCAGCGGATACGTGAATTGGATGGGAAAAGGACCAGTAGGGAAACTGCTTGATTTTGCAAACGAGATAAACGGCAACCAAAACGACAAGATGAAAAGGGATATAGTATCGCTGCTGTATGTGGGTTGGGGAAAGACAGAATTGTTTGACAAATATGCTTCAAAGATAAGCCTGAAAAGCATGGTCCTTGAAAAAAAAGTGGAACTGCTATCGATTTTGCGAGACATCGTCAACACAGGCACGGAGGGATATGCAGACGCTCTTACAAGCCACGGACTGGAAAAATTGGGCAGCATGCTCAGGTCAGACTTGAGGTTCATGCATTCCTTTGGCGATGCCCCTTCAATAAAGATAGGAATAAAATTCATGAGCGACATGAAAACCGCTGCAGATGCGCCGCTTCTCATCGATACATGCCAAAACTTCGGGGGCATTGAAAAATGGATGCGTTCAAACGATGCAACTGCAAAGGTCATAGGGGAGATGAAGGCAATGGGCTTCGATGCGGATTTCTATGTGGCGAGCGGCAAGGTAGTATCTTACAAGAAGGGCGATGCCCACTATTCTACAGAATGGAGGGGTGCATTCAGATCAATAATGTTCAGCGTGCTTGGCAGCAAAAAGGATAAAACGCTGCCGAAGGTGAGCATACCTGGGATATCAGGAGGAAGGCTCTACAAGGAGATTGCAAAGGAGTATCAAAGTGCCTTAAATGGCGATAAGGATTCGGCAAGAAGAGTCATAAGCTGCGCCGCAGCACACATAACCAAGAATTTTGATGGGAAGAAGATGTCTGCATCGGCCGTTGAAATACTGGATAGAATAGGCATGCTTGAAAAAGTTCTGGATTATGGAGGCACAGTTACCTTCCGCGGCGCAAGGATAACAGCACGGGTATGGAAGAGGATAATCCCGGATGATCTCTACGATAGCGAAATTCTCAGGTGCTGCATCTTCCTGCCCAACGGCGAAAAGAAAGAGGAGATAGCGCATTTTATCCTGGACCCTAAAACAACCTTGGTACAGTTTTACATTGATGGCATAAAGGAGCCTGTTGCTGCAGCGACATTTTATGCTGGAAAGTCAGAAGGGATGAGGGCTCTTCTCGTTGACACCTTTGAGGCCGGCAGTTTGGCGTACGCCGCCCTGCCCTATGCCAAGATGCAGCGCTTCGCCCTTGACACGATGCTCAAGTTTTCCAAGAAGGTAAATGCAGAGAGGCTTGTAATATTTGCAGAGGCTGCATACGGTAGGCCTGAGGAATTCTGCAGATACCTGAGGGAGCAGCAGTTCAAGAGCAGGAAGGTTGATTTTGAAGCGATAGATGCGGAAGATGCTGTACTAAGCAAGTACTCAAAATCTGGAAAACACCATTATACAGATGCGTTCGAGTACAGGCCGCTTAAGGGGAAGATCAACGCTTTTGTATTGGAACTCAAAGAGCATGAAGAAATTGAAATCGGCGTCTTAAGGAACAGTCTCAGCCATAGGTGAAACCGCCGCCTTTTGCCTGAAAAGTTTGCATGGCAAGCAATAAATATTCTTTCGCACAACCATTATAGGGGCAGCCCATGAAAGTTCTTGATTTGTCTTGGACTGAAAAGTACAGGCCGTCAAAACTCAGCGAGGTAATAGGCCAGTCGGCCATAGTGGAACGCCTCAGGGCTTTTGTGAAGAAAGGCAACTTCCCGAACATGATCTTTTCAGGAAGCGCGGGCATAGGCAAAACGACAAGCGCAATAGCAATGGCAAAGGAATTGTACGGCGATGCCATTTCCTCAGCGTTTTTGGAGCTCAACGCCAGCGATGCGCGCGGCATAGATGTCATAAGGGGCAGTGTAAAGGAGTTTGCCAGGACCCTTCCGCTTGAGAGTGGAATGCTTAAGATCATTTTCCTTGATGAAGCGGATGCGCTGACTCCGGAGGCCCAGCATGCACTGAGGAGGACAATGGAGAAGTATGCTGCAACAACTAGATTCATACTGAGCGCAAACTACGCCAGCAAGATAATAGAGCCCATACAGAGCAGATGCGTTGTGCTCAAGTTCAAGCCGCTGAACGAGGATGACATGAGGAAGTATATTGAGCGCATAGCCAATGGGGAAGAGTTGAAAATAGACGAAAAAGCGGCTAATGCCCTTGTGTATGTAAGTGAAGGGGACCTAAGGAAGCTTACAAACACGATGCAAAGTGCTGCCGTGCTTGGCGCGGATATTACAGAGCGTGGAATTTATGAGATAGCCTCAAGGGCCAGGCCGAAGGAGATAATCGCTATGCTCGGGTACGCGCTTTCTGGAGATTTCATGAAAGCGAGGGAAGAATTAAACACGCTTATGCTCATGCATGGCATGAGCGGCGAGGACATCCTTCTGCAGTCATACAGGGAAGCCCTCAACCTCAACTCTCCGGACAAGCTGAAGCTAAGGCTCATCAGCGCCATAGGAGAATGCAACTTCAGGATTGTAGAGGGTGCAAACGAGAGCCTGCAGCTGGAAGCCATGCTGGCAAGGCTCGCGCTGCTCTCTTCAGAGAAATGAGGCTGCATGCATGGGAAAGGATACAGTGGCCATAGACATCGACGGCACGCTCGCAGACATTGTGCACCCGTGGCTGCTAATCATGGAAAGGGATTTTGGGATAAAAGCGATGAAGGAAGACCTCACCAGATACGACTTTTGGGAAATTTTCAACATCCCGAAAGAGGACTCCTACAGGATATTCGTCGAGATGTGGAACCATCCTGAAAGCATTATGGTTGAGGATAGGGACATACCGTCGATAATAGACAACATAAGCAGCATGTACAGGGTCAGGATACTTACCGCAACTGTGGGGAAGGATAATGATGTGAAGGGATGGCTCAAAGCCAATAGAATCATATTTGATGAATACATGCATGTGGAGCACTCAAACCTCAAACACACGCTTGACGACGTGGCGATTTATGTGGATGATTCCCCAAATGAAGTAAAGGAGATAGCTAATGCTGGCAAGAAAGCCATACTGCTCAGGCAGCCGTGGAACGCCGGCTTTGACACATCGCCTTACAAGGGCAGGATATCAGTTGCAGAGAATTGGAGGCAAATAGAGGACATGCTTATCAACAAGGAGTACGCACAGCCAAAGGCATGATGGACTAATGTTGCGGTGCGCTTTTTCGCGCGAAGACAAGGTATGCAGTATGCCATATTCCCTTGTTCGTGGGTCTCATTCCTTCCTTCCTGACCAGAAAATCGCGGACTATCGTTTCTGTAGTGTATGACTCCTCAAAACCAAGCGACGAGAGCTTCTCTGCGAACCTCTTCGCCTGCTCCATGTTCGGCAGGTAGCCAGCCACATAGCCCCCGGCCTTTAAGGCTTTCTTCGCGTTGCGCAGGGCTTTTTCTGAACTTGGAAGGTCAAGAGTCACAAGGTCAACATCCTTTTCGTCTATCTTCTTGAAGACATCGCCATGCTTGAACTCTATATTATCAATGCCGAGTATGCCCTTGTTCTTCTCCGCCACCTCTAGGAAATCGTCCCTGATGTCGTAACTGTAGACATGCTTGCAGAGCCTGGCAAGGGCAAGGGCAAGCCATCCGCTCCCAGCGCCTGCATCGACAACTATGCTGTCCTTGCTTATGCACGTATATGCTATTATGGTGCCTATGTCCTTCGGCAGCACCACCTGTGGCACTCTCTTCAGTTTCCTGTAAATATGCGGATAGATGTACATGTTATCATGCATGTGCTTGGCTGAAGGACATTGTTCAGAAGGATATATACTGCTTACGGAATTCATAGCAGAAAGCCCTATCCTTTCGGTATTAGGTTGGAGAAATCAATATAGTAGATAGTAGGATGTCAGGCAACATTGGCTGCCGAGAGTTCCAGCTTCTTTACCTCGAGCTTGCCTATCCTTGCTATCTTTGTAATCTTGCTAGTGCATTCCGCCTGCAGCCTGCCCTCCATTATCTCTCCGAGCAAGTCTTCTATGCTTGTAGAAGCTGCCTTTGCCTTCAGGAATTCGGAGAGCGTTTTCCGTATGCCGGTCTTCTTAGGGCTTTCCACCTTGTTAGAGGTAACTGCAAGCATCTTCATCACGAAAGGCTTGCCGTTTTTGTCTGCGAGTTTGTCGAATGTGTAAATGGCAGTGCTGTGCCGCCTAACCAAAGAATGCAGGTAGCTGTAGTTGCTTTCGAGGAAATCAACGCTCGTGTGCGCTGCGTTGCCTTCGGCACTGCCGACTCTGAGCCCAACGTTCATGAAAGAGTGTGAAGGATTTTGGGTGACCCATGCGAGGCTGACCCTTATGAGCCTGCCAATCACGGCTTTCTCATCCAGTGCTGGCATCTCCCCTATTATTTTATCTCCGAGGAGCTTCGGGGCGTAGATGTTGAACCACTTCTTGCTCTTCCATTTTTCCACTGATTTTTGC
>JAJZEU010000142.1 GCA_021805625.1 Microcaldota archaeon | reverse complement strand
GGAAAGTTCGCAGACAGGCTGTCTGAAGCAAAGCAGAAGGCGGGCCAGAAGAGCATAAGCAAGTGGTTCTAAAGTTTATAAACGGTGCGATACGAGATTCTTTCAGAAGAAGAAAAGATGCCGCACGACATTCTGCTCAAAAGGCTTAGCTATATGTTGCTCGAAACCCACCTCAAGAGCCTGGCAAGACCAGGGCAAACGACGCTTTAGGAGTTCGACCATCCAAGCAAACCACCACCAGCAAGCTATAACCTATATAAATTGTTGGCGGCAAATCTACTTTGTGTTTTTATGCAGATAACAGTTTCAAAGAAGAGGAGGAAGGTGGGAAAGGCAGCCAGGCTGCAAAAGGCAAAGAGGCTCAGGAAGCTTGCCAGAAAGCGCTTCAAGAAAAGAAGATAAAAGCAGTCAGGCCAAGTCGTTGTACATCTTGTCGTTGAATTCGTAGGCGGTGATATCCTCCTTCTTCCCTATTCCTAGCGCCTCATAAAGCGCCTCCTTGTTTGGGTATTCTCCAAGGCCCCTCTCGATGTCTATTGCTATAATTCTGCCCTTGTATTCCGAAGCAACGACAAGCTTTCTTTCAGAATCATCCGCAGCTACGAGTATCTTTGTGGATATGCCTCCAAGGGCGATGAGCAGGCTGCAGAGCAACACCGTCTTGTCGAAAGTATCTCCAGCGCCAATCTTTATCACCTGGTCAGGAGTGAACCAGAACTGCATGGGCATGTTTATCTGCATTATCTCCTTGCTTACGTAATCATAGGCAGCCTTCGTTGCATCTGCGAAATTGTCATCGTAGTTATATGTAAGGAACGTGCTCTTTATCTTGTTTGCGACAGCCACAACGTCATCGTTGTCTGGTACCAGAAGCTTTGGGAGCTCAGCAACAGAAAGAGTTTCATTCTCCTCTATGTGGTCCTTGTAGCGCATTATCACTTCTAGGTAAGCCATGTTGTACTTGCGGATCAGCTGTTCATCTGCTTCTGCCATTGTGACCATTATAGCAATAACAATATAATGAAAAATCTATTACACTTTGTATGGTGTGGTTTTCTGAGCTGTTTCGGCAACATAGCGCTGCAATACGCAGCGCATGCAGAATAGGGATATAAACTTTTACTCGGATTGTATTATGGCTCTTATGTTGGAATTTACACATATCTCAGAGGCCCAGAAGTTGGTGGGAAAGGAGATTACACTTTCAGGTTGGGTATACAGGAAGCGCGCAAGCGGAGGCGTGACCTTCATAGTGCTGAGAGACAGCACCGGCACTATGCAGATGTCAATCAAGAAGGACAATGTTGATCAAAAATCATGGGGAGATGCAGAGAACACTACAGTAGAATCAAGTGTGACCGCAAAGGGGACTGTGAAGGAGGACAAACGCGCCCCCACCGGATACGAGCTTGAGGTTAAGAGCTTCAGCAACATCAGCATATCAGAGCCTTTTCCGATTACAGAATACCAGAGCACCGAGTTGCTGCTCGACAAGCGCCACCTTTGGATAAGGAGCCAGAAAATGGCAAACATAATGAAAGCAAGGGCTTTTACATTCGAGTACCTAAGGGAGTTCTTCGCTTCCAGGCATTTTTGGGAGGTAACCCCGCCCGTTCTTACAAAAGCAGGAGGGGAGAGCGGCTCGGATATGTTCGAGACCGATTTCTTCGGTCAGAAAGCCTATCTTACACAATCTTCGCAGCTTTATCTGGAGCTTGTATATGATATCATACCATCATTCAGAGCAGAGAAGTCCAGGACAACCAAGCACCTAGCAGAGTACTGGCATCTCGAAGCCGAAGAAGCCTACTACAGCAACGAGGACAACATGAAGCTGCAGGAGGACATGGTGGAGTATGTATGCCAGAGGCTTGCGCATGATAATGCAGAACTGCTCGAATTGCTGGGAGTAGACAAGAAGAGCCTCGAAGTCGTAAAGGCGCCTTTCAAGCGCATCACCTACAAGGAAGCCCTGGATTATCTGAACAAGCACGGTGCCCACAAGGACTGGCTTGATGACATCGGCACAGAGGACGAGAAAATCCTCACAGAAAAGGAAAACAAGCCAATCTTCGTTTACAAGTGGCCCCTCAAGATAGCGACATTCTACAAGCGCGAAGATCCAGAGGATCCGGAGTTTGCACTAAACGCTGACCTGCAGGCGCCGCACGGCCATGGCGAAATCATAGGCGGCAGCGAAAGGGAATGGAATTATGACAAGCTCATAAAGCGCATGAAGGAATTCAAGCTCAGCGAGAAAGACTACTACTGGTATATCGATCTAAGAAAGTACGGCTCAATACCGCACAGCGGCTTCGGCCTCGGCACCGAGCGCCTGATAAAGTGGATGCTTAACCTAGACCACATACGCGATGCGATACCCTTCCCAAGGATGATGAACAGGCTGGAACCATAATGCCCGTGATTTTGTGAAGCTTGTAATAACATGCATGGATAGAAGATTGAATGGATACGTAGACGAGCACAACGACGGAAGCATGCTTGTGCTTAGGAATGCAGGAGCCAACGTCAGAGGTCTGCTCGAATCGATAAACAGCATTCTCAACGAGAAGAACATAAAGAGCATCGAGGTCCTAACCCACACAGACTGCGGTGCGATGAAAGTCGCATTTTCTTCATTGCACGATGGGGAAAAGGTAAGTGATGCTGTTTCTGCAAATCTTGTCAAACAATTTTCAAACAATGATTTTACAAGCAGGGAAGAACTTGAAAAGATAAACGAGAAAATGCAGGAAGAAGCCGTTAGGAAGATTGCAGAGGAGAGGGGCGTCCAGTACAAGTCGGAACTTCTTGACATCCCGAAGACAGACCTTCATAATGATGAGCACGGGCAAGGGCACAAGCTCTTCGTCATGAAGCCAACGCACAAGAAGTATGCAGAGGTAATAAAAGGAAACCTCAGCAACGCATATATCGTAGAGGCAATGAAGATAGATGAGGTAGTAAGCGATATAGAGATAGCCGTGAAGAGCCTCGGCATAAAAGACATAATCTTTGTTGCGGAAGGAGCAAGCGAATACCGCCAAGTATCAACCGATGCCAACAGGCTAAGCATGGAGCCCTTCATGAAAGTCGCGAATATTTCTTCCCTGAAACTGTGACAGCCCGAGTGGACTACACTCTTCCTCACAGCCTGGGCTCCCGCTCAATCTAAATACTCCCCCAGATACCGCTCTACAGCAAGATTTGCTTCTGCTCCTCTGCGTACTTTACTAAGCTCTGGAGTGTTTTCAATTATCTGTTTAGTCGATTGTAAAGCAAAGAGGCATCGGTAACGTAGCTGACATTTCTGTCGTCGAAATCTGGGCATTGGGAGGTAACCGCGTCGGCGCAAGTCCATTCATTCCCGAAAAGCCGATTATTGCCGTCCTGGGCAACCAATCTGACGGTAAAACACGGGCAATAGATTCCATTCTCTTGGTAAGAATATCACCGGGCCGCTGAGATACACGCTATCAGGTTATCTTAATATTCTTAGCAATGGGTCGTAGGCGTGCAGGCTGACGGCGTTCGTGACCGCCTCCACACTACCGGCTCCTATCCGCTCTTGAATGAAATCTATGTACCTATTGACGTAGCTCCCTGGTATCTTGACATTGATTGTGTCGCCATTCTCATCCCCATCTCTGAAATAGGCCGGCATACCTGTAAGCTTCTCTGCCATGCCGGCAAGCTGCATCGCCGCGTTCCTCATCACCGGAGCCTTGTTCGGCTGGTTTGTGTAAGGATTCTCGAACAGGAGTATCATGCCCTTTGTGCTCTGCAACATATGGACCTGCATGAAGCCCAGGGTCTCGCCCTCCTCCAATTGGAACCTGGTCATGAACTGGTTCGACTCGGCCGGAACCGATTTGAACTTGACCATGAATTGGTTCGCATCGGCCAGCATGCTCATCAGCGACTGGTTGAACTCCGCATTGTTTTGCTTGCTGTTCTGGCAGTTGCCGCCTCCGCTGCTCCCGTATCTGCCGAAGGTCAGTATCTCGGACGGGTCGAAGGTGAACCCTGCGGATATGGCTTCGCTGCCCCTGTCCCAGCTCTTCCCGACCTCCTTTATTATGGAGATCATGTTCCTAAGCGCAAGCTCGGCCTCGCCCTTGAGATTGTCCCTGGCACTCAGGACACTCAGTTTCTTTATAAGCATATCATACGGCGGTTCGTCTCCGTTCCCGATGCTCCCATTCGGCCGGAGCCCATTTACAGCAATCTGCAGCCCGCGCTCGAAATCGGCGCCGCTGCTGCCCCCAAGCTTCCCGATGTCTTCTATCAGCCGCTCCGTAAGGGTTATGGCTTCCGTTGCGCCCTCAATGTTTATGAGCGCTATCGCCTTCGCCTTTGCCCTCTCCCCGCCGCCGAAGTCATTCCTCAGCGCAGACATGTCCCTATTGCTTATCGCATTCCTGAGCCCGGCCGGCAGGCCGGCATCATCGCCAATCCTCTCAAGTTCCGTTTTGGCACTCTTAGATAACTCATCCGCCTTCTGGTGCAGCGCGCCTTTGTGGGCGTTGTAGTCGTCTATCTGCGTCTTGAACACCTCAAGGCCCCTTTCCGTGCCGTCCATCTGCCGGATCACGTGCAGTTCATCCAGTTTGAGAAGCTTTTCCTTCACCTTCATGCCGGCAGCCGAGCCGAGCTGCTCGTCCGCGAGCTGATGCCCGTAGAACTTGAACTGCTTGAATCCCTCCACGCCAGATGCGAAATAGTTCTGCATTACGTTCCTGAGCACAATACGGGCCTGCGGCGCATCTCTGCCGTAGAGCGCATCGAATGTGAGCAGGTCCACTACAAAATCGGTGTTTTTGAGCGCCTCTATGGTCTCTTTGCTCTCCGGACCGAAGCCGAAGACATCACTTATTTTTTTGGTAAGTTCTTTGCCCAGCTCGGACTCGACGTCTTCAGCGCCGAGTATTGCAGCCGGATTACTCAGCATGCCTGCCTTTGATAGGGCCGACACAACTGGCACCAGGCCAAGCGTCTTGAGAAGATCTTTGCCTTCATGTTTAAACGCGGATCTGAGCTCTTCCTCACACCAGTTCCTTAACGCGTGCACTATGCCTCTCGCAGCCACAACCCTCTCGACGTTCCCGCCTCTGGATTCCAGAGCCTTGGCCAGCCTGGCTGCGCAGTCAGGGACGATACTGCTTAGGTACATGACTTCTGCTATATAATCGAAAATGAATGGCAGGTTATCGTGCACTCTTCTGTGCAGGTATATTCTTCTATAGTCGTCCCATTTCAGAGGATGTATCGCGGCGAGAACCCTGCCTGTAAGCTCCGCCTCCTCACCCCTAATTTTGCCGGCTAAGCGAAGCACAGGCACGATAAAACCATTATCAACAAGAGTTAAGGCGACGGTCCCAGCAACATCGTCCCTGACATCGAATATCTTCTCCTTGCCCAACTCGAAAACCTTCAATCGTACGGATTCGCTGCCATACTCCGCCAACCAAATCGCAACAGTCCAGCCATACACATTGTTGACATCGAATATCTTCTCCTTGCCCAACTCAATAACCTTCAATTGTACGGATTCGCTGCAACGCTCCGCCAACCAATGCGCAACAGTCCAGCCATTCTCGTCTTTGGCACTGAATAATGCGTGCCTGAGTCTGTCGGTTTCTCCACCTTGAAGGGCACTTATGTCCAACCTTTCCAACAACCCTCCCACTTTTCTTGCCACTTCCTCTACGACGAATCCGCCAGCTAGACAGGCATTCTCAATTTTGCGCAATATCTCTTTCGGCTTTTCCTTGACTGCTACGCTTCTTATCATGCCATCATTACCTCCATCTCATCGTCGTCTCTTTATTCGTAACAGCTCAAGAATCTTACGGCTTCGAGGACAAGATTTTCGCGCGTTTTGCGGTTTTCTGATGCTTGCCGCTCAATCCAAATACTCCCCCAGATACCACTCTACAGCAAGATTTGCTTCTGCTCCTCTGCGTACTTTACTAAGCTCTGGGGTGCTTGCAAAGATTCGGTCAATGCTTTTTTTGAGTTCAGCGCAAGTATCCCCGGTGTCGAGTAGGGTATCCGCCTGACCTATCAAATACTTTTCGTCTTTAATTTTAATTTGGGGACCCTCTTTTATCCCAATTCTTCTAAAAACCTCTATGATGTGGGACACATTCGGATCTTTTCTCTCAGTAATTTCCATTCTATCACTTTACCTTGTCCTTTGTGGAATCCTGTATATAAATACCTTTATAAGAATTTTGTTCAAGGCGCTTTTTTGGGCATGCTGCATGCTAAGCAGCAGCAAAAAAGAAAAATCGAGGAGTAAGCTTGCAAAGTTAGGATTTAGTAATGGTGCGCTCGCAGATCGCCGAAGCTTTCTGCTTACACGCCCATCCTATCAAAGCCATGTAATATGGCCACCCTAAGTGTCTCGTTTCGGATGCGGCTTCGTCCTTAGATGCTTTCAGGGCTTATCCGCCTAGCGCGCGGCTACTCGGCAATGCCAATAGACAACCGATAAACTGTTGGCGCCGGTGTTCCGTTCCTCTCGTATTAAGAACACCTTATCCTCTGACACTAACACTTCCAGTAGATATTACCGTACTGTCTCGCGACGTACTGAACTCAGCTCATGTAAGTCTTTAATGGACGAGCAGTCCAGCCCTTGGCGGCTTGTGCACCACCAGGATGACCTAAGCCCATATCGGTGTATCAAACGGCTGGGTCGATGTGTACTCTCACCAGCCACGAACCGGTTACCTCCAGAGTAACTTGTTTGACAGCTTGGAGCCCCATTAAAAGAGCTTCCAACGTTCGTTAAGCCCCTGTTTCCAGTCTGCATCTCCCGCTCTTCGAGATACAGTCAGCCCTGCATTTGCCTTTGCGCTTAACGCTGGGTTTCCAACCCAGCTAAGCAGAGCATTGGTCACTTTCGTTTCCTTATCGAAAGCAACCGCCCAGTCTAACTACCCATCTGCAGCTGTCCCGTTTTGCCGGTAAGTTGCGTAACAAATGTAGAGTGGTGTTACATTGTCGCTCCGCGCCAGCCGAGACCGGCGCATCGACGCTCCCACTTACGCTTTGCAGCATTCGTCACACAACAACAACAGACTGTAGTCAAGCTTCATGGAGACTTCATTTCCCACTGGAAGAACGTGGCATGTACACCACGCAGTGAGTTCGCCGGATCCCAGATTGGGACAGTGGGACAGTCGTTACGCCCTTCATGCAAGTCACCTATTAAGTGACGAGGTATTACGCTACCTAAAGAGAGTCAGAGTTACTCCCGCTCTTTGCTAGGGCTTAGCTCCCTTGAAAAAGAGTTTCGCACACTAGTAGTGAGCAGGCGTCACCCACTGTACTAAGCCTTTCGGCTTTGCGGTGAGTTGTGTTTTTGATAAACAGTCGCTGTCCCCGCGTTGTTGCAATCTGCGCTTACTAAGCGCAGACATGGCTTATCGATAACTTACGCCACTAACTTGCCGATTTCCCTAACCTGGGTTCTTCCGCCACACCTTGGCCTTCTCAGCCAGCAGCACCTGTACTGGTTCTAGGTACGGATTGACACGATCGGAATTGCGGATTCCCTTTTCACGGGCCCAAGAATTCAGCCGTTTTGGTTCATTTAGCTGCTTCTCCTCATA
>JAJZEU010000116.1 GCA_021805625.1 Microcaldota archaeon | reverse complement strand
GGCATACTCTCGAACCTTGACGCTGAGATGGCCCGGCTCGAGGAGACGGATGGTGCGGCTGTCGACGAATTCCTGAAGGCGTTCGTCGTGGGCATCTCCGAGATAGACAGATTCATGGATGCGGACAGCGCCTACATTAGGCAGCTTAGGAAAGCGGCTGCGTTCAAGAGGGTAATGGAGGAGCTTCACATAGATGAAGCCATAGAGGTCTCAAAGGAAACGGGCAACCTCTATACAGGCTCTGCATTCGAGGGGCTTATGAGCTTCGTCTGGAACGCGCACAAGGCGGCGGAGGCAGCTGAGGCAGGCAATGCCACAAAGAAGCAGATCAAACTCGTTGAGGACCTTCAAAAGAAAGATGTGATCTTTGCGGGCTTCGGAAGCGGCGACGAGAGCTACAGCGTCGTTCTCAGCGCTGAGGATATTACCAAGATGGGCAGCGCCATAGCGAAGAACGTGGAGCATGAACTCGGAAGGAGGGTGTTTATAACGAAGGAGGAATATGAGAGGCTCAGGAACGGGGAAAGCACGGCAAATGGCTCAAAAAGGCTCGAGCGCTTCCATGGCTTCACAAATGCCGCAGAGGTAAAGGACATGCTTAAAAAAGAGCTGCGCGAAACCTACAGCAGAAATCCTGTGGCAAACAATGCCGAGGAAGCGCGGGCATATGTCAAGAAGATTAGGAATGCCATAGCGGTCAGCTAGTAGTAATTTCAAGTGTATGGTTTTGCAAAGATTTAAATATGAAAAAAGCGTAAATCTATTTAGGTGGGGAATGTGGAGAAGCCTGCAAAAGGCGCAGCAGAGTTAGGCGAAGCGGAGAGCAAGGGAGACTGCACTGAAAGGGAGATAGAAGCAATCTTCATGCAGAAAGAGAAGATGGGCTTCAGCAAGAAGACGCAGGAGTTCTCGGAAGCTATACTGCCGATGCTGATAATGCTGAAGGGCTGACAGCAAAGACGCGGTGGAAGCCAGCGTATCCTATTCCATGTTGCGGCTTGGCGATAGCAAGCCAGAGCCGTTGAGTTTCACTATTTATTATTTTGTGCTTTTGTTCTTTGCCACAATTATGAACCGCGGGCAATGCATGCAGCAACGCCACACATGCCAAACAGCCAAATTTCTGCAGAAAGTATTTATACAAGGAAATGCATAAGGGATTATGGGTGGGGAGGGGAATGGATTTTGCAATGGAGATCTTGTGCCATACGTTGCTATGACCCGACTGCGATAAGGATTGCGGAATAGCAACGTGCGTGGCACAGAAAAAACAAAGCAAAGCGTTTATCTTAATTTGCATGCATGAAATAAGCAATGCAGCTGCTATCGCTGGGAATTGACATAGTCTTCTCCTGGATAAGGCTTTTCATAGCCCTAGCCTTGTCAGTCCTGTTCAGCATTTTTGTCGGCATAAAAGCCGCAACAAGCCGCCGTGCGGAAAAAGTGATCCTGCCGTCGCTTGACATACTGCAGACGATACCGATACTGGGCTTCTTTCCTGTTGTAATATATCTCATAGTGTTTGCGTTCCCCGGCTTCATAGGCATAAACATAGCAGTTATATTCCTTATCTTCACGAGCATGGTCTGGAACATCAGCTTCGGAGTGTATGAAGCCGTCAAGGCAATTCCGGAAGACATCCTCGCAATAGCAAAGCTCAACAGGTTCTCGAAATTCCGCATGCTAAAAGAGGTGTACATCCCTGCATCTATACCGAGGATGTCCTACCAGATAACCATCTCGTGGTCTGTAGGGCTGTTCTATCTTGTCACCAGCGAAATATTCTCGACAGGCAACGCTGCGTTCTCTGTCAAGCGCGGCATCGGAGTCGCCATAGCACATCTCTCACTCTCGAATGTGGGGGCGTATGTCTTCGCGCTTGCCCTTTTCGTGGTGGCCGTTGTGCTGACGAGAATCTTCTTCCTTGTCCCGTTTGCAACGTTCAGCGAGAGATTTTCCTTCAAGGAAGATGTGACTGGAGCTCGCCGTTCAAGGATCCTTAGGTTCTATTCAAAGGTTTATTCCCATGTAAAGAGGCTTGGTGCAGGGATTGCATCCGCTTTGCATAATGCAGAAGGTCGTGCGCGCACTGCAAAGCCTCACGGCAGGCAGGAACTGAACAGGATACGAAGAGCGAGGACAGCTCCTGAGAGCTTGCGCCACATCACCGCAAAGGCAGTGGCGGCATTGTCTGCAGCACTGGCAGTGCTGGTCATCCTTGCAATCGTGTGGAGCGGAGAGTTAGGCTCTGCAGAATTTGTGTGGGAGGCATTGCTTGCATCGTTTGCAAGGGTCTGGCTCATCTACGCAATAAGCGTTGCTGTAGCCCTGCCCCTTGGCATAGCCATAGGCAAATCGGCAAAGGCGTTCGAGCCTGTGATGTCAACCCTTCAGGTCATTTCATCTGTTCCTGCTACTTTGCTGCTGCCTGCTATTGTCCTGCTGGTTTATAGTCTTCCGTTCCGCGGGGAGCTTGTCGCATTTGCGGTAATATTCCTGGCCATGATCTGGTACCTGCTTTTCAGCATAATAGGCGGAATGAAGACGCTTCCGAAGCAGCTCGTAGAAGCTAAGAACATAATGAAGCTCGGCAGAATATCGGCGTGGAAGAACCTTTACATACCTGCGGTGATGCCGGCGTTCATAACGGGCTCGATAACCGCTATAGGCGGAGCCTGGAACTCGCTCATCGTAGCGGAATACTTTACCGTGCAGTTGAGCAGCGGCAAGAGCGTAGTGTTGACGCAGGTCGGCACAGGCATCGGCAAGGTCATAGACCAGGCTGTATTCAGCGGCAACATGCTCCTTACTGGCATGGCGCTTGCATCACTCACAATCGTGGTGGTGCTCATAAACAGATTCGTGTGGCAAAGGCTTTATAACAAAGTCACATCAAGGTATAGAATGGAGGTGTGAGCCTTGGCCAAAAAAATCCTGAGCGTGGAGAGCATAAGTTTAAGCTATGGCCAGGGCAAGCAGGAAGTAAGGATATTGGATGACATAAGCTTCAGCGTCAACGAGTATGAGTTCTTTTCCATTGTTGGACCCTCTGGATGCGGAAAATCTACGCTGATACGCATAATCGCAGGATTGCAGAGCCCCACATCAGGGAAGATAGTTTACAAGGGCAGGGAGATAGCAAGCCCCACAGGCGACATATCGATGATCTTCCAGAACTTCGCCCTCTTCCCGTGGAAAACAGCGCTTGAAAACGTCATGCTTGCGCTGGAGAGCAAGGGCATGAGCTCTGAAGAGATGGTAAAGAGGGGGATGGCTGCGCTGAAGGAAGTGGATCTGAACGGATTCGAGAGCGCTTACCCCGCAGAGCTTAGCGGTGGGATGAAGCAGCGTGTCGGCGTGGCAAGGGCGATAGTTTCCGATCCCGACCTGCTCCTCATGGACGAGCCCTTCAGCTCTCTCGACGATCTGACTGCAGAGCAGCTCAGGTGGGAGGTGCACAAGCTCGTGAAGGACAAGAAGATGCCGGTAAAGGCGGTGGTCATGGTAAGCCACAATGTGGAGGAGATTGTGGAGCTTTCAGACAGAATAATAGTCCTTTCAAGGCCGCCTTCAAGGATAATAGACAGCATGGATGTCAAACTGCCATACCCTAGATCGCGCGGCAGGAGGGACTTCCTCAATGTCACCGCAAGGATCTATAAAGACCTTTACGCGGGGGAAAAATAGGCTACCAGCTAACTAGGATCGCAAGCTTTCCACAGACCAGAGTTTTTTCTCGCCGTCATAGCTAAGGATATTGAGATGTATCGCCCACTGCAGCAACGCTCCAGCCACCTTCTGCTTTGTTTCTTCCGGATTGGAGGGAAATGGGACATTGTTTGCGAAAAGCTCCTCGAGGAGCTGGTCTATGGTGAAAGTTCCGGCAGCTCGCGAAAGCTCCATTGCAGTCGTGAACGGCTCGCTCCTTAAGAGCGCCAGCCTAGCTTTCCTGAGCGCCGCAGCGTCATCCTCATAGAAGCCCCTTCCGAGATTTAGCAAGTGCACATCATCCCCTCTTACTTTGACAAATCCCAGCAGCTTTGCAGCATCTACCTGCGGGAGCAGATTGTCGACGTGCTCTCCGGACATCCGGGTAAGCTCGCGCACGCTGAGAGTATCATCGTGCTTCAGGAGCAGCCGTATTATCCCCATTACCCTATTGAATTTTGCCTCCAGTGGAAAAAGAATTTTTTTGCCCATATGAATGCAACATAATATTATGCTGTGGCGGGCTTAAAAACCTTTTGAAATGGCAGTTTGCTGAGAGGAAAAGCGTTCCGAAAAACGTAAATAGCTGATGCTGCAATAATTATCCGAAGGAACGAAATGGAGTATAAGAAAGGTGCGCCAAAAACAAAAGAAGAGCTTATCATAAACCTTAGCAATGCAAAGGATCCGATAGTCATACTCTCACAGCCCGAAAAGGACAGCGACAACGGAATTTCGAAGGAGAATGTTTCCGAGGTAAAAAGGGTTTTCGGAAACGACGTGTCACATATAACCGCCGTTTTTGTCAGGCTTCAAGGTAGGAAGGTAATACAAGAGGTAAAAAAAGATGGTGAAGAAGGCAGAATGCCGACTCACGAAGAGAACATGGTTCTGAATAAAATCAGGAATACGTTCAAGGACGAGGACAATATTCTCGTAGAGAAAAACAGCATGGAACCTTTTTTTGCCAGCAGAAGGGGTGGTGGAACTGTCGTCGGGGGAGAGGTTGTGGATCTTACAACGGGCAAATCTAGACCCATGACCGAAAACGAGATAAAGAGATTCATGTCCTACATAGATAACATGGATAAGGATCCAGACATTAAGTCTTTCTTTGATGACCTGAACGAGCAGCCCGATTCCGATTTCATCATAGATCGTGCTTTCGGAGAACAGGTAGACAAGATGATAGAGGAGATGAAGAAGCTGCTCAGATTCTTCGAAGACGACTGATGCATTTGTAGAAGCCTGCTTTTGAAAAGTGCGAGTGCCGGGATTTGAACCCGGGCCATTGCCTTGGCAAGGCAGCGTCCTACCAGGCTAGACTACACTCGCAACGTCTAACCTTTACCCGCTTCAGCATAAAAAGCTTTGCGGTGCGATTGCAAGTGCACTGCGGAGGCATTGCAGGATTGCTACCAATCCAATTCTTTCCTGAATCCGTATTCCTCCTTTATCGTCGTCTCAACATCCCTCTTGCAAACCTTGAGATCATTTGCATTCCATATTCCCTTTATTTCGATGCATATGTGGTTCGGTAGCTCGTCAAACCCCTTGTAAGGGTAAAGGATGTTAACGAAAAATTTCAAATCCTGTTTGCTTACTGTTTTAGTCTCCATGGAGGTAGCATTGAATGTGAAATCTTCTTAAACAGCACAGTGGACTTTGACGCAATGCAAAGCCATTCGTCAATCAACATATGTCGGCAATAATAAAAAAAGCAACGGGTCGCATCTTATTTAAATTCAGGCTGCGAAATGCAATGCAGATGCTTTGTATGAACTCGGAAGGTATCAACACAGAACTCAAGAGGATGCACTTCGTGCACTGTGCCATACCAGACCTGTCTCTGGACAGGATCAGGACCGATTTTACGATAGGCAAGGCGAAGCTCAAAAGCCCAATACTACTCCTTGCCGAAAGCGAAGACGACGCAAGGCATATTGTAAAGCGCGAAAAAGTGCTTCCCGTCGCCTTTCTTGAAGGCGAAAGCATACATGTTCTAATAGAGGGTGGGAAAGAGGTACTCCTTGCAAAAGGCATGTATCTGGCGAGGGCCGCAGACGGCCTGGCTGCAGCCAAGATTCTCCGCTATGGCACAAACATCATGCCGTACATACCTAAAGACGCGGCGAGAAACGCTGAGATATACGTGAAACAATTGAAGATGGCGATGTTCCTGACAAACTCTGAAAGCATAGACAGGATGCGCACCGCATCCATATACATAGTACGATAGAATGGCAAAAAAATCAGCAGTTGCAATCACGCAAAGCAGGAAGCTTGAACATATCAACATAATCCTGAACAAGGAAACCCAGTACAGGGATAAAACGACAATGCTTGAGTGCGTGGAGCTTGCCGGAAATGACAGAAAGATTGCGAAGGCCGACGTTAATCTGAGCACAGAGCTGATAGGTAGGGAGATTGATGCGCCGATTTTCGTTTCTGGAATGACAGGTGGCCATAGCGACGTATTCGAGATAAACAGGAACATAGCCAAGGCCGTTGCAAAGCTGAATATTCCCATGGGAGTGGGAAGCCAGCGAGCCATGATAGAAGACAAGAGCCTGGCTTATACTTATGATGTGAAGAAATTTGCAGGGAACATAATCCTTATCGGCAACATAGGCGCGACATCTCTCCACAGGTATGGCAGCGAAGCCATACAGGAGATGCTTAATGAGGTAAATGCAGACATTCTTGCCATACACACCAATCCAGCACAGGAAAGCGTGCAGCCGGAGGGCGATGTAGACTTCCGGGGAATATTCAAGAGGATTGTGGAAGTGGCAAAACATATAAGGCAACCGACAATCCTCAAGGAGGTCGGTAATGGCATATCTAAGGAGATAGCGCAAAGGCTTGATGGGAAGGTTTACGGTATAGACGTTCAGGGTGCGGGAGGGACAACATGGGTAGGGGTAGAGACATACAGGAGCAAAGGAGAGGACGGGCTTGCCTTCTGGGACTGGGGGATACCGACTGCGCTTTCGGTGCTTGAAACGAAGGGATCTTTTGGTGGTAAGGTTTTTGCAAGCGGAGGGATAAGGAATGCTGACGATGTCACGAGGGCAATTGCCCTGGGTGCAGATCTCTGTGGAATGGCAAAACCTGTCTTGACGAGTGAACGCCGCCACGGGAGCGATGGTGTATACAAAATGCTAAGCAATCTCATTGATGAAATGAGGAATAAGATGGCGAAGCTCGGCTTCAAAGACATTGAAGAAATGAAGAATGCGAGGGTGCTTATCAGGGAGCCGCTCTCAGAAGTCATAAAGCAGCGCGGCATACATGTACCGAGCAGATTCGTACTGGAATAGCACTGGCCAGAATGTTCGGTACATTTTATAGGATTATTAACTGGGCAGTTTCTCTATTATCTCACTCATTTCTTTGTAGTGCTTCCTTATTATCGTATCGGCTTTAGGACCAAGCATCTTTTCAGTGTTTACCCGGCACAGATCCATCGCAGCGCGTAGCCCTTCCTTTGATGGGTTCTTTACATCAACGTCGCACTTCTTGAAGGCGTCGCCGACGAACAGCTTTACCCTTGCTTTCAGCTCTCTCTCAGGAACTTCTTGTTTCAGGGCTTTGTTTATCTCTCTGTTGGCCGTCTCGAAGCAGTTTATGAGCCTGCCCATAGCTACGTCTGGAGAAATCTGCTCCCTTTCCCCAGCAGGTTCTTTGCTGTTGTTAGCCATACTTATAACCTAATTATAATGTAGCATATAGTTATAATGACCTTCTCTGCGACCTAAAGGTCGCAGTATCGTGGGTAACTACGCCGCCAGTTTCTTCTGTCCTGAAATGTCCTGCCTTCTGATGTAGTTCTTAACTATTCCACAATTGATGGTAAATAGCAGTTTGTAGGTAATATAGAAAACAAGTTTAAATACGCGTATGGTGATAAATGAGTAACCGAAAATATTATTCTGGCCTTGCGGTTCTTGCCGCTAG
>JAJZEU010000046.1 GCA_021805625.1 Microcaldota archaeon | reverse complement strand
TACCTTATTCATGAAGCGATAAAAAGAGAGGGGGATAAAGATGACAGTAAGTGATGCTGATATTCAAAAATATGTTCACGTTGTACGATGGGCACTTGAAAATCCAGAAAATCAAAAATCGCTAAGCCATGAGCTTAGGGAAATGCTGATTATTATCCAAGCTAAGCTTGATGCTCTTAAGCCCAAAGAGAAAATGCAGATAGTTTTTGCTATTAACAACAGTCAGTTTGCCTTAACTTCACAACCTTTACCGTACTATATACGCACGTGAGCCTATGCGAGATTATACACCTGATGATAAAGCAAGCAAAATCTTTGTGTTAATAGCAAATGGATCTACGCAAGATCAGATGGTTAAAGAGCTAGGGATTAGCAAATCTGCCGTCAGTCAGCGAACTGACATATTACAAAAACACGGCTATTTTGTAAAGAAGAGGGTAGGTATAATAAACGAACTTGTGCTTACTTCGTTAGGTACGGCTGCAATTGCAAAAATAGCTCGATGGGGGTATAATTGCTTTACTTATAAGCCCTCCATGTTTCGTTTACATGGGATTATAGCAAAGTGCGAATTACTTAATCCGCTTGACAAATACGAGCCTCTACAAATACTAGACAGGGAAAAAATAAGATATAAACCCGATGGACTAAAAAATCAGGCTTCGGGTGTATTTACGTACAACAAATCAAAAGCAATACTTAGGCCAAGAAGTTTGTTGCTATACCCATCAGAGATATACGCAGATGATACAGAAAACTTATATGCAGTTGACAACGAAGGCATGAATGATTGGGTCAAAGAGTTTATAGATCTTGAAAATAAATTAGGTCTAAAATTCAAACGTATAGACAAAGATACGCTAAGAATTAAGATTCTACAGAAACATATAGCATTAACTAATAACCCCATAGCTAAGTTCTCTAACAATGGAGGCTCAAGATTGGAGATTTTAGACCCTACGGACGGAAATAAACGTATTATAACTGACAGGTCTTTGGGTGGCGACGAGCTTGAGGCTGTGCACCCTGCTTATGCAGTAGAAGACGCGATAAGCCTCTATAAAATGACAGAAGAGTTTTTAGTTAAACCCTTTAATCGTGAAGAAATAATAAAGAGAATGAAAGAAATCGTGAATCCCAGCGGTTCGCTTTGCGAACCGCTGGCAGAAGTTCCGTCGACAAGCTTAGAATAGGTTTAATCAGGTAATCCAATGTACTATATGACAGATGCTGTTAGCTGTTCAAAAGTTACGCAAGAAAGACAAGGCGAACCAGTTCGTAACGAGCTTAAACCGTCTGAAGTAATTGATGTGTATTGGCTTGGTGCAGAATGTAAAACCAGTGATTTCAAAAAACCCACCGAACGTGCTGGAAAATGGCTGATATATCTGTCGATAGATTGGATAGATAAATACTGGGCTAAAATCAAAAATGCAACAGAGGAAGGGAAGCTAGGGTACTCAGCTAAAGTATCAACAGCAAGGCCAAATCCGCTAGCATCAAGCAAGGCAAGGGTAATAGTAGTGTATACATATGACTGGGAAGACGAGGAAGATGTTTTCAGAGTACGGGAAACGCTGCGTATACTAGGCATAGTGAGGAAAATATCATATAAAACAAATGCCGATACTCTAGCTGGCAAATACAAACAGACTACAGCAAAGAGAATAAGCAAGTACTATGGCTGATTATGTGCATATTCTTAACACATCTTTTTACTTGCCATAAATAGTCGTGTTATATACATATGAATTTCCATAACAGTATGGATTATATGCAAGTGGATTGCCGCTTGAAGGCAATGCAAATGGCTGGGCTGCTGGCGCATCTATTGGAAATACGACAAAGTAATACATGTTAGAAACTGGAGCATAAAAATTGAAATTCCCAACATAAGAATAATTAGCCTGTGTGGGCATATATGCTACGACTGGATTTAAGTTCTGTATACCACTTTGCAAATCTAAATAAGGATTAAAACCCTCATGGTTGGTGTCATAAGCTTGGCAGAGAGCATTTGAACTATTGAAACCATAAAAACCTCCCGTATTGAAGCAGTTATTTATAAAATTGACAAACTGCGCGTTAGCATTCTGTACTAAATTAGTAAAGTTAACAAATGCTCCATAACCATTAAGAACAAACGCAGCACTTATAGGGAGAGTTTGGTTTAGACTCCACGTTATGTTTTCTCCTGATCTAAGATACGTATCTTCATAAGAATATGGTGGCTGAGTGGAAGCTATACAAAAACCACCATTTCCAAAATTAAGTACATTTGTTTTTATTAGCCTAGAAAGCACAGTAATATCAAAAGATCCTGTTATTTTATCTGAACTTGCTACAATGTAAACCGCAGTTGGACTCTGCGGAGCAAAGTAAGTTGTATTACACATGCCGTTAACAGTTAAGCAAGAAGTAGCGGAAAGGTAGCCTGAATTACCATTATTATAAGGCATACTAAAATTAATTTCTGTTCCATTTGGTGCAGAATTTCCAAACGCGTCTATAGCTTTGACTGAAAAGCGCACATTAGAATTTGTAAATGTAAGTATACTTTGATTTGTCATGTTGGCAGTTAGTAAAAGCTGGGTAGGGTAATCTGGAGTCACATTTACATTTATATTTTTATGCAATCCACCAACATTTACAAACAAGATAGCGTTTTCGTAATTTGCAGTTCTTGGTGGTGCATAATGAATAAAGCATGTACCGTTTTGGGTTGTACAGGATGTTACAGTACCTATATTCGTTCTAGCACCGACTGCAACGCCAGACATACCTCCATGTAGCCCATTCAGTATGGTTACCTCTATAGTTAAATTATGTTCCCCGTTCCCTGCGATTGAATATGTAGCGTTAATTGAGCTATTCAAAGAACTGTTTAAACCGCTACCTGCTAGCATATACGTAGGTGTAGCATAACTATATGCCACATAACTTAAGGCAAGTGCTATAATAACAATGCTTAAGATGATAAAAAATCGTGGTCTGAAATGACCAAATAATGCCGTTGTTGTTTTATTCTTACCCATCTTAACGCCATTATTTTTGTTTTAAAAAATATATAATATTAAAGTTATTATTTGTTTGCATCAAGCAGCAGTGCCTTGCTTACTTCATCGAGAACCTTTGGGTCTTTCAATGCCTCTATCATAAGCTCCTTCAGGCTTTTTATATTCTTCTCTGCTTCCATCTCGGTCTTTATGTCAAGAGGCGTACCGCAGCGTACGCAATACAACGCATCTATTGCGTTGCTTTGCTTGCACTTTTGGCACTCCCTGACCTTGAGCCTTGTTTCTCTTGCTGATTCCTGCACCTTTACGCCGTTTGCCGCAAGTACCGCATTGTCTATATCCCTGCCTGAAAGATGTACGTAGGTGGCTGCCATGCTACTTGCACCAGTCCACCCGAAGAAAACCTTAAGCTGCTGCTCTGTAAGTTTGTTTGCGTAATCAGAAGCCCTGCTGTGCCTGAAAAGATGGGGGTATACGCGCTTGTCTATCTTAGCCGCTTCTGCCACTTGCTTTATCATCTTCCTGAATCCGCCGTAATCAAGCTGTCCCTTCCTGTTGCTCTGCGCAAGATTCCACCATAATGGCTCATTCGACTTCAAATCCTTTACAAGATTGAGGTACTGCGCCAGATACGGCACGCTGAAGCGTATCGGTATCTTTCTCATGCCCGTCTTGCCGCTTACAGTTATATGCTGGTACGGCTCCGTCTCAAGCTCTATGTCCCTCCTTTTCATGGACAGGAGCTCGCCAGCCCTTATGCCAGAATCGTACAGAAGCACAATTATGGCCTTGTCTCTTATGTTGTTTGCAGCGTCTATCATCTTTAGTATGTCTTCTTCATCAAGCAAATCTTCTGGCAGTACCTTCTCTGATCTCTTTATGGAGGTCTTAAGCCATCCTACTGCTTTAGGGTAGTATAACCCTTCTCCGAATGTCTGCTTATAGAATGCCTTTATCGTTACGATTATGCTGCGCTTCACTTCATTTGATAAATTAAGCCTGTTGATTTTGGCAACTGCGCTTTCGATATCTTCAGTAGTGGCCTTTTCCAGCACTACACTCTTATCAATAGCTGATAGGAATTTCTGCAATCCGTAAAGGTGCTTGATTACGGTCTTGACGTTAAGGCGTAGCGCCCTGGCCTTTGATATGTATCTGCGTACCGCATCCTTATTCTCCTTTAAGATCGTAGTATCGCTGTCTATACTACTACTGAGCCTGTTGAAGTCCCTCTCGAAGTCTCTAGCCATAATTATATTAGAGTAGAAGGTTATTTAATACTTTATATGAGTAAGTCAAACCCAGCTTCCTCGTGAAGTGAAAATGGACTCGGCGGGAATCGCACCCGCGACCTCATCGTCTTTCGGAGCTTTTGGTGAAGCTTCCTGCGAACGATGCGCGCTACTGCTGCGCTACGAGCCCACTTTCATGCATTGGCAGGATAAATTAAAATAGATAAGGTGCGCTAGCCAATTAATAAAAAGCTTGCTTGCCATTTTATAGCGTGGAGATAAGCGTACTTTCCAGGAAAATACTAAGGGAGCTCTGCACTAATTCAAGGGAACCGATAAGCGAGATTTCCGATAAGCTTGGCATAAGCAGGTACTCCGCCACTGAAAGAATACAGGACCTGGAGAAAGCGCTGGACTTAAGGTACACGCTTGAGTTGAGCTATGATGCGCTCAGTTTTTCATCGATACATATACTTGCTGTGAAGTTTTCGAAGAAGCCAAAATTCGACGAGCTTAAATCGATGCTGTCTAAAAGCAGGATTGTGCAGTTCGCAACCACAACAAAAGGTGATTTCGATCTTCTTATCTTCGCCGTGGCAAAGGACAAGGTGGAATATGTGCAGTGGGAAACAGCATTGCAGCTTGCGCTCTCTAGATACGGGGTTGCCGGAAGCTCGTATGAAGTCTACATGACCAGAATGGGTTTCCTGCCACTGAATAATGAAACCATAATGGCATCTTCGATAAAGGATACCTACAAAAAACTGCTGACGGTGCTGAATGATAACTCCAGAATGCCGATAAGAAGCATAGGGAAGAAGCTCGGCATTGATGAGGATCTCGTCAGGTATTATATGCTGAAACTTGAGAAGAATGGGGTAATAAAGCGCTTTACGGCAATTGTCACAAAACCCTCGCTTGTAACTAATATTGTATTCTTTGGTTCATACACGATGAGAGAGGGACTTATAGATAGGATAGAGTACGAGCGGCGCAGTGTCTTTTTTAAGGAACCGGATGAGTTCCCTACTATAAGCGAGATTCAGGCAATGTGGTCGGTGGGGGGCAGTGCAGCCACCTTTGAATGGGGAGCTTACAGTAGCTATGAAAAAGGGATGAAGAATCTCGTAGAGGTTCATAGGAGGATTTATGAGAAGGATTCTGTTACTATTAAAAGTGCTGTCATAGATCAAGTTGTAAAGGGGCAGATGCCCATAAGGAACCTTGACATAAAAGAGAATTATGACAAGACGTCTTGGCCTGTAGAACTGATATGATTGTTGAGCTGCGCATTTATACCGTTGAACTCCTCTTCTACTCTACTGGGCATGCCGACCCCCATGAAAAGCATGTCTCCGTCCTTCAGGCTTAGCAGATCCCTTATGAATTCGGACTCGTCGCTGTGAAGAGTGATATTCCCGCTTTTTTCCGTGAAGAGTATGCATATATTTCCGCTGCCTGAATCTGCACTTCCAATGCCCGGGTTTTCTCCGCTTATAAATTCCTCTTCCTGTTTCCCGTAAATGTTCCTCCCGTTTGGTATGTGGAGTGCCAGCACCCTCCCGTCGCCCTTCATTGCATTGTATATTAGAGGGTCGCTGGTCTTCACAAAAGCAGAGGTTATGTCATATATTGTAAGGTGCGCAGTCTTGTCCTTACCGTGTGATATGTAGTTGCTTCCTTTGGGAGCCAACTGTTGTATGATCAACCCAATACCTACAGTGCCTGCTATTATGAGATAGGATGGGAGTATCGCTTCTCCCAGCAGGAAGTAGCTGATGACCATCGTTACGAATGGTGTCAATATGTAGAGATTGCTAGCTATTGCGGTCTTTATCGCCCTGAACGAGTTAACGAAGACAAGGGTCAGAAGCACGTTCTGCAGCACTCCGAGGAATAGTATTGCAAGCAGATCGGTCATGGAAATGCCCGATAGGCTTATGTTTCCAGTGAAGAGCGCAAGCGGTAAGAATATTGCGAATGATATCAGGTTGTACATGAAAATAGAACTGTATATCTCATAGTAGTAGCGCTTTGATATTGCACTGCAGAACGCATCGAAGAATGCGCTAAGCAACAGCAATCCCACAAACGGCAGTGCCATCACAGGTAATCCTACACTCCCACCTGCGACTAGGACGGCGATAAGCCCTGTAAAACCTATAGTTACGCCGAGGGCATCCCATTTAGAGATCTTTTCCCTTAGGATGAATGGCGCCATTACCAGGAGCATGAGAGGCCATGTCCTGTAGATTACCGCTGCAAACGATGCTCCCACATAATGGGTGGTGTATCCGAAAATAAGCTCAAGGAAGGTGTATACCAGCACTCCGAATGCAGCCATTGCTGCAAACTGTCCTTTGTGAGTCACGTATTCCCTTACGTTACCTTGCTTGCCCTTGGCAAACATGAACATTGCGGATGTTACGGTGCCGATAAGCGAAACGAAGAAAAGGAGCTGCATGTAGCTTATGTTGCTGGCGAACTTGAATGCGACAGTTATACTAGCATTAATGAGTAGCGCCAGAAACAGCATCAGATAACCAAATGTCTTTATTCTCATCGTACTCGATGAAACATTGATTGTGGGCATTTAAAAAGGGTCAAGAAATTTTTAAAGATGCTAAAGAGGTTTTCGGATTTTAGCGAGGATGAGATTTGAATGAAGAAGTAGAAGAAAGGCCTTCCGACCTTCCATGCATGTTGGGTGGGGATCCAAAATGTACATATGATATAGTGCAGATCTAATATAAATACCTGCCCATTTTCTGAGAAATCGGTAATTTTATTTCGGATTTTGAATCCCGAGAAAGCGGCTGATCCTGAATGCTTCTTCTTCTCAATACGTTTATATCTTTTTGTAGTCAAGCAGTAATTGACTCTGCATGGAAGCTGCCAAGAAGAAAAGACTTGAATGGATTCGCTCTAGAGTGCTCAGCGAGATAAGGCCGAGCAAGCTGGAGATAGCCGCTACTACGGCGCACGTGAACGAGATATCTGGAAGAATAGGGAAGGTAGTGCCAAAAGATGTTGAAATAATGGTTGTGGGTTCCATAGCGAGAGGTACAAACCTGAGGGGAAATTCCGACATAGATATCTTCCTTCTCTTTAACAGGAACAGGTACAGCAGGGATGAGATAGTAAAAAAAGGGCTTCGATATGCTAAAAGCATAGTCAATCTGAAGAAGAATGAAAGATACGAGCTGCGCTACGCAGAGCACCCTTACACAAGGTTGTATCTCGACGAAGAACTGCTCAGGATAGACATCGTGCCTGCATTCAAGATAGAGGAGATAGGAGAGATGGGCACTTCTGTGGATAGGACACCATTGCATACGGAATTCATCAATTCGAAGCTGAATGCAAAGCAGAAGGATGATGTCAGGCTGCTGAAATTCCTGCTCAGGGCGCACAACATATACGGTGCAGAGGTGAAGACGAAAGGTTTTTCTGGATATCTGTGCGAGTTGCTTGTCCACTCATTCGGTTCGCTTACCAACCTTCTCGAATGGGTGGCGTACATGAAACTCCCAGTTTGTGTGTACCCGACTGACAGGCGGTATGACGCAAATGAGGAATTGCTTAAGAAATTCAACGCAAAGTTTGTAGTTGTGGATCCTGTCGACCCGAACAGGAACGTTGCGGCTGGAGTTTCTGTAGAAGCGCTGGCTCGCTTTGCAGTATTGGCGAGGAGCGTGATTTCAAATCCAAA
>JAJZEU010000095.1 GCA_021805625.1 Microcaldota archaeon | reverse complement strand
GCAAGCTCCACTCCGATTGTGGTCTTGCCGCTGCCGCTCAATCCTGCTAGACATATTTTTGTGACATCCTCTCCCATCTGAAGTTGGGAGATTCCCCTGCATTCATTCTGTATGGGTGTTTTGAGGTTTGTTTCTTTCACGAATTCACCACACTCATGGTCTCTCGAACAAAAGGATTCTCACCAAGCCATTCATGTTCGTTCCAATGAAATACCGCTGGATGTGCCAGAGCATCCACTACTCCTATTCCGCTTCCTTCTGATAGCGGGATTCGGAGATACATTTTCTCTATGTTCAATGCACCATTTGCATCTGCATTGAACTGTTTCTTATACAGTTTACATCTGTATAAGCCCCTGCATATTCTTCCCTTTTCTTTTCTTCCGCACAACGCACAGGTCTTCGATGTGTCTCTTTCACTTACCCTCTTGAACATGATTCCTTCTATCTTTGCCTTGTATTCAAGTTGCCTTGCAATATCCCCGAACTCCCACTGGCCTATCTTCTGATTTGCATATCTGCTGAATTTTGTTACATCCTTGATTGTTGAAAGGTTTCCAATGACTATTCCTTTCATTTCATTCTTTGCAGTTTCCACTATCTTTGTTGTCATTGCATTTATTGCCTGTTTGTTTCTTACTCTTGTCTTCCTTGCGAACTCTCTTTTTGATTTGCTTGATTTGAGTTTGTGAGTTGCCAATATTTCCTGAATCTTTGCCACGTTCTTGTCCTTGTATTGATTATTTGCACTTACTATCCCTCCAGAATAGATTGCTGTTTTTGAACCGTCGAAGATTGTGGCAAGATTCCTTATTCCCAAGTCTATGTAAAGATTGTCCTTCTTCTGCGTTTGTTGATCCTCCTTTTCCTGAACCTCGAAGATTAGAGATACTTTCCATTTGTTATCTGTCTTAAATAGTTCAAGATACTTTATCTCTCCCTTGTATCTTATCTCTGGTATCTTGAAATTTATGTAAGAAACTCCTGTCTGCCTCCTGTATTCCATTGACATCGGGAGGGTTATTCTGTTCTTCTTCAGTTTTATCTGGTCGTATTTGTATGGCACTAACCATTCCGTATCTTTTTTGTGGTAATGTGGAAACTCTGGTTTGAGACCTTTCTTGTAAAGGGAGATGAAGGACTTTACGCTTCCGTCTGCCTTCTGTAGCACTGCCTGCGCGGAATGGACTGGAAGCAGTTTATAGAGTTCATTATCCTTTAGCCTATTGAAGAGGTCTTGATAGAAGCAAAATTTCTTCTCTTCTTTGTATCGCTTGCGGTTCTCGTAGATTGAAGTGTTGTATAGCCCATTTGTTATCTTTGCGAGATTGGACACGACTTCCTCTGTCTTTGGATTTGGGTGGATTTCTATTATTTGCGTGAGGTGCATTATATCTTAACCCATTGTTGCTCTATGTATTTTTTATTATGTTCTTTCCAATTTATATAGGTACATTTTTTTTCTAATGGACTGTCATACTTCATACTGCACATGCCCTTACTCTTATCCAAGAGATAAGAGTTTGCTGGCGCGCTAAATACTTATCATGGGACAATCTGTTGCCAGTGCCAAAGGCAAATGGATTATTGAATTTAGGGACTTGACAAATTAAATACCTTCACATTCAAGTACTCTTGGAGGGTTTTCTCTTCTCTTTTTGTCGTCATGAAATTGTAAGTGTGAGGTCTCCTGTTGACGTTGGTCGTCCTTGCCAGGAGACAGATAAACATGAAAATAGAAGAGTTGGAGAATAAAATACCAGAGGTTTGGGCAGCAGCCCGTGTCATAGTGCAGAAATACCGCCATACGAAGAAGTTTGCAAAACATCTCGTAGCGCTAGTGGTGAAACAGATAGAGGGTCTTACCGACGTAGAACTTGTAGAGTTCGTCGGTACTAAGATTGGGAAGATAATGGGCTACAGGAAGAAACCTGACCAATCCATATTCTCTAAGGTTAGAGAACGTGCGGATCCAAGGATGCTGGAAGAACTAAATAATTGGATCTTGCAAGACCGATTGAAAGATAGGCGGATACGTCTTCTTGCGCAGGATAGTACTGATGTGCCTGCATTCTCGCGCAAAGATGTGCATGCCAGATCTGGACATCGAACCCCATCGAAGAGAGAACAGGAAGACGCAAAAGGAAAGGCCAATGATATGTTCTTTGGTTACAAATTGCATATGATTTGTGACGCAGAGACAGAAATTCCAATTGCTTTCTATATTGCTCCTGGAAACAGGCACGACTCCGTTTTCTTCGGCAAACTATTCGACGACGTAAAACAACGGTTCCGCATCCTACACGGCGCAAAATACCTTGCGGATTCGGCTTTTGATGCGACCCACATATACAAGGAACTTCATGAAAACGAAGTGAAGGCCGTCATCTCAATCAACGGGAGGGGACATAGGAAGTCCGAAGTCCCAAAGGATCCAGAGTATGGCAAGAGATGGGCAATCGAGAGGATTTTTTCAAGGTTAAAGGAGGTCTTTGGACTTGCAAAGAACAGAGTAATTGGGATGAAAAAAGTGGCAATACACATACTTTCGTGTATAACTGCCTATCTGGTCAGTTATCTGATGTGACCTTTATGTATCTTGACGAGGGTGGTCTTATGTAAATGTCAAGTCCCTATTGAATTATATAAATGTAAAGTGAACCTTACAAGGTAACATTTTATTCTTATTCTACGTCGGTAACTAGGTGTTACTACGACCAGTTATACCGACGTAAAACGAAATAGCATGGGAAAGGAGATTATAAGAAAGTTGGCTGTTTCTGCCAGAAGGGCAGGAAACAAGGTAAAAGACATCGCAAAAGTGTTTGGAGTATCAAGAAAGTTTGTGTGGAAATGGGCTAAACGTGCCCATCATAGAGGCACTGAAAGCTTCAGAGACAGAGAAAGGAGGCGCAAAGAACCAAAGATAACTCCGCAGATAGAAGAATTCATACTCTTCCTAAGAGTTGTGTTCGAATGGGGTACTGGAAGAATACAAAATGGCCTAATATCCATGCCTCTCTATATGTACGAAAAATTGCCAGAAGAGATCAGAGAAGTCAAAGGAGTCAGTATCTCGAGAACTGCAATAAACAATATTTTGAAGAAACACAAGAGAAATGGCTACAAGTGCCACAAAGAGACATGGAAGTTTTTCAGAGCGAAGAAGCCAAATGAACTATGGCAATTGGACCTGAAAGGGCCCGTAACTGTTCAAGGTATAGAATACTATTTCATCGTCTGCATAGACGATTATAGTAGATATCTGGTCGTAGCTGCACAACTGGACCATTGTCCAACTACAGAAGAGATAGGGAACTCGATGAAACCTGAAGTCGACAAATACCACCCCGAGAGCATTCTAACGGACAATGGTGGACAGTTTCGTGAACTATGGAAGAAATGGTGTTCTGAGAACAATGTTAACCCATTGTTTGCACATCCATATTATCCACAAGATAAAGGCAAGGTGGAGAGGACTATACGCAACGTTGCAGAGGAGTTTACAAACTTGTTGTCAAAGTTTCCAGATTGGTTAAATGGTCAGATCAGCGAATTCCAGAAATGGTACAATAATTGCCGTTTCCATCGTGGAATTGGAACAACCCCAAAACAGTTATTTATGTAACCTTAGCAACTTTACTTAACATTAAAGGAAGTTTTATAAGTTTGAATAATAAATAATGATAAATTTGAACAGTAACAAATTTGGTAACGTCATGACCCATATAAATTGGAACAGGATAGGTGGTGCATGAAATGACTGACTTCGAGAATTTGATTAAAGGTAAATTAAATGAGCATAAAGAAGGAGATGTTATCATATTATGGGACGACCTATATAAGTCCTACGAGAAAGATGGACCACCTGCGGTGGAGAGACTGGTGCTTGACAAACTCAATGAACTTAAAAAAGGAGTGAATAAAGAGATGAAGGAGATAAAGGGTGTAATTCCGAAGAAGCGGAAAAAAGGAAGGCGATAGCGCGATGGTGGTATATGTTCTCGACTCTGTAGAGATTGAAGGTTTCAGAGGGTATCTTAAACCTGTTAAGTATGATTTTGGAGGAAAATCAGCCTTAATTTTCGGACCACAAGGCAGCGGAAAGTCTAGTACATTAAATGCTATCGAATGGGGACTGTTCGGAAAAATTGCTTATTTTAAGTCTGCTGAGTCCAAGTCTGATATAGAGCTTGTTAATTCAAGGGCACCGAGCCTTGAGTGCAAAGTAACCATTATGCTCAAAAAGGGAAAATCAGTGATTGAAGTAATTCGTAAAAAGAGGACAAATAGTAAGGAAAGTGATTTTAGCGTAAAAACAGATAATGGCACTAAAGTCGGAATAGAAGCCGAAGGGTTTCTTTTCAGCGAACTGGGGCTTACACTTGATGATTTTTACAGATCGGTTTATCTACATCAGGAGTCTATACGTGCCATAATAACAGATGACCCCAGAGAGAGGGATGAAGCTATTGACAGGCTACTCGGTCTTGAAAAAGCTAGAGATATTATAGGAAGCATACCAATGTCTAAGGTCAAGACGGTCCTTGGTGACTTGACGAATCAAAAAGAGAAAATAACCGCAAAACTGCAGGGGGCTATTCAACAGATAAGCGCGGAGGTTAAGAAGGTAGAGTCTGAAGCTCAGAGGGAAGGATTTCAGGACGACCAGCTTACAAGCTCACAAGTAGGTCTTATGTTAAAGGATTTGTCGCAGAAAACAGCTACACTTGCGACTGACTGCCAATTAGAAGCTCTGGAACTATCTACAGAGTTCTCTACCGATTCCGTATCGAATTCAATAACCAAAGTGAAAACATTTCTCAGACAGTGTAGGAAGCGACTTATAGAGATCACCGGAGTCGATGAACTAAGAACTAAACAATCTGAACTCAAACAGATCAGCGGCGAATTGAAAATGATAGCGACAGAGGAGGAAACTAAGAAGAGAGAAACAGATTCAATCAAGGAGGGATTTGGGGACTTAAATAAGATAAAAACGAGTCTAGAAAACGACCAAAAGCGGTTGGCGGATTTAAATAAAAGGCAGGAGACCCTTGACGCCAACGTAAAATTGGCAAAGGAAGCTTTATTTTTCTTCGAAGACCCCGCTTTAACGATGTGCCCAGTCTGTGGGCAATCAGTTAAACGGAGCGATGTTAAGAAACATTTAGATGAGGTAGTCAAAAGTGTGAAGGAGAGCAAGGTTAACGAAATATATGAAAATTTGAAGGCTGTGAATGATGAGATAAAAGTTCTTTCTGGAAAAAAAGAAGAATTACAAACATTGGAACAACGGTTGATTGAACTAAGGAATGATACCAATGTGTTGAAGGAAAAAATCGGACAAATAACCACGATGGATATAGGTGAAGGCCAGGTGGGGCAGTTGATTCAGGTGGCACTTTCTTCTATTCAAAAAAGAATTGATGAGTCCAGTAACGTGTATGAGAAAAGAAATGGACAGGTTGATGAAGCGGAGGTGCAAGTGGACAAGATTAGAGTGATAAACAATGTTCTTTTGAAAAGAGAGGAGTACCAAGCTATGGACAAGAGATCAAAGGAGGAAGGAGAAGAGAGTAAAGGAATTTCACAGGCCATCCATGAAGTTGAAACTTTCAAGAGGCAGCTTGAAACTTTAGTGAGTGTATTGAATGAGGTGCAGACGTCCTTGGCGTCCAAAGGTATTTCAGAAACTCAAGATGAAATTGGCAAACTGTATTCACGCTTAGACACTCACCCATACTACAATAAGCTTAATATTTCTGTAACTTCAAAAAACGTATCAGGGGTTCAAAAGAATACATACCTTATAAAAGCTTCCAGTACTGAAGAAAGCAGGGACACCTTCGTTAGCTCTCGTTTCTCAACCGGACAGATAAATTGTGTGGCGCTGGCTATGTTCTTGTCACTCGCAAAAATATCGACAAGTAGCGTTGGTTTTATTATGCTTGATGATCCTTCACAGAGTTTGGATTTAGAGCATTCTAAGGGACTGAGTAAAATTCTGGCAGAAGTTAGTGATGAAAGACAGATAATCCTTGCCACGCAGGACGAGATATTGTTCAATGATCTTAATAGGGAATTTCGTACACATGATAATATTGTTGATATTAGATTAAGACCGTGGACAAAGAATGGATCCGCCATAGAAAATTAAACCAATAAAATGGAATTGAGGAATATGCACTCAAATGAGGCTTACGCCCTGCTTGATGACGTCCTATCACGATATGGGGCCTCAGAATTTGGGAGAATAAACCAGATTATGCTCGGATTTGCATTTATCGGTGCGGGATACAAAGTCCTCATCATGCAACTAACTGGTAGACCGGACATAGTAGCGAAAAACGAAGTTGCAACTTATGACGTTGAGGTAAAGACTTCTTCTTCATCGAATATCCTATTAAAGGCCGAAGATTTAACTGGAGTAATTGGCCACGATTCTGTGGCTTTGATAGCTACTCTCACATATCCGGACGTACCTTTGCGATGGTTAATGGCAAATGCCAAAATATTGAGACCGAGGACATACTCAAAAACGGCGCTGGAGGTGTACAGTATCGCAAATTTGGAGCAAAGCATAACAAATCAGTTTTTCTTAGAGTTGGAAAAATATCGTTTGTATATCCTTCAAGGCACAGATATTCTCCTTCAGGTTTTCCGCAATGTGCAGAGTAAAGGATTGTAGATAAGAGGCTGCAGGTAATAAATAAAATTTGTGCAATATGGCTAGATATATGAGGACGTTCTACAAAGCTAAGCTCTTGATTCTTTAGTTGGTTTTGGTGTTCAGATTCGCGCTGAAATCCGAACACTATCTGCTTATAACTACGCCACTGGGCGGTATAGCATCGATAGATAAAATAGAAAAGGAATAAGGTCTGATAACGGGACTCTTCTCCAACATAGGCGAATCGAAAGATTTCATTGGGAGAGTGAAAGTGCATCTGAACAACAGACTCACACACAGCGTATCAGTACTTCAGATTCCCAACATGATGGATCCGGATGTTTTGCCATATTTTGCCCCGAAAAACAAAATCAGAGCAATGCATAAGCCACGAAGACCGGCGCAAGCAGTATCGAAATCGTGCTGATTACCTTTATCATCGAGTTTAGTGCAGGCCCGGCAGTGTCCTTGAGCGGATCCCCGACGGTGTCTCCAACTACAGCAGCCTTGTGCGTCTCGCTCCCCTTGCCGCCGAACTTGCCCGTTTCTACATACTTCTTCGCGTTGTCCATGGCAGCTCCGCTGTTGGCCATGAATAATGCAAGCATGAAGCTCACGGGTATCATTCCTACCAGCAATCCTCCTAGCGCTTCCTTGCCCAGTATGAGGCCGAGGGCAATCGGGGTCACGATAGCCACCACCTCAGGCACGACGAGCGACTTCAGCGCGTTTACCGTCGCTATGTCGACAGCCTTTGCGTAGTCGGGCTTGGCCTTGCCTGTCATCAGGCCCTTTATGCTCTTCACCTGCCTCCTTACCTCCTCGACCATGAGCTCAGCAGCGTGCCCGACAGCTTCCATAAGGAACGATGAGAAGATGAATGGCAGCAATGCTCCGATGAAGATGCCCACAAGCACGACAGGGTTCAGCGCATTGATGGAAGTTATGCCCACAGCGTTCGCGAACGCTACGAAAAGTGCGGTCGCAGAAAGCGCAGCACCGCCTATCGCAAAGCCCTTCGTAGTTGCCTTTGTCGTGTTTCCTATCGCATCAAGTTTGTCGGTTACCCTCCTCACGCTTACCGGAAGGCCGCTCATCTCCGCTATTCCGCCAGCGTTGTCAGTTATGGGACCGAACGAGTCTATTGTAAGGATTGTGGCTGTCATGGAAAGCATTCCCACCGCGGCAATCCCTATGCCGTAAACTCCTGCTGCAGCATAGCTTACAAGTATCGCAAGCACTATTACCAGCAGCGGCGCCCATGTGCTCCTAAGGCCTACCGCCAGTCCCATTATTACATCGGTTCCAGCTCCGCCTCTGGCCGCCTGCGCAACCTTTATCACCGGCTTGCTCAGGTTGCCTGTGAAGTAGTCGGTTATCCAGAAGATCAGTACTGGTGCCAGGCAACATCC
>JAJZEU010000137.1 GCA_021805625.1 Microcaldota archaeon | reverse complement strand
GTAGACACCCCCATAGGCTTTCGCGAGGTCGTGATCCAGCGTGCCGCCTGTTGTGATTATGGCATCAAAGTACTTTACTGCCTTTGCTATCATTCCCCTGAGCCCAGTTGCTATTATGTCAGCTGGAAAGGAGAGGAAGTTGAATGAATCCTTGTTGCCGAGCATCTGCTTGGTTATGTCTATTGCGGAGATCATGTTCTGCGCGGAGAAGCCGCCTATGTTGCGCATGCTCTCAATCAGCTCTGCTACCTTCATGTCTTTTGCAAGCCTTATGTCAGTTACCTTCCCTGACTTTGAGATGCCTGGCTCTAAGCGTTTCATGTGATCAGCACATAAGTATTTCTTGCACTTATGTTTATATGCCTTTTTATACAAGAATATAGTGCGACTGGTGCATAGGTAGTTTGATGGCAGAGAGCGTATCACCTGATGATGAGGAACTGTTGCGTTTTATCGAATCTGCAAGGCCAAAGATATATGTAATTGGTGCTGGAGGTAGCGGCTCGAACACGATAACGAGGATGGCGGAACTCAACATTGAGGGCGCAAGCCTCATTGCTGCCAACACAGACGCACCGCACCTTGCAAGGACAAAGGCTTCGAGGAAAGTGCTGCTCGGCAAGAAAACGACAAGGGGTCTTGGGGCGGGCAGCGACCCGAAACTCGGCGAAGAAGCCGCTACGGAAAGCAAGGATGAAATGAAGCATATGCTTGGTGATGCACAGCTAGTATTCATAACGTGCGGGTTGGGGGGAGGAACCGGGACTGGCTCTGCGCCGATAATAGCACATGAGGCAAAGGAGATGGGGGCGCTAACTGTTGCGATTGTCACGCTGCCATTTTCAAGCGAGGGAAGGATAAGGATGAGGAATGCGCTCGAGGGGCTGGAGAAGCTCAAGAGAGCCACAGACACTACAATCATAATACCGAATGACAAGCTCCTCTCTGTTGCCCCTGACCTGCCTCTCAACATGGCATTCAGGGTTAGCGACGAAGTGCTTGCAAATGCTACAAAGGGCATAGTGGAGATGGTCACAAAACCGGGAATGGTGAACCTTGACTTTGCAGATTTGAGAAGCGTGCTCAAGGACTCTGGCTATGCGGTGATAGGCATAGGCGAGGCCAATGGCACGCAGACCACAAACAGATCTACTATAGCCATAAGCAATACGCTGAAGAGTCCGCTGCTTGACGTTGACCTCTCGACCGCGAAGAAAGCCCTGGTCAATATCATAGGGGGGGACGACCTGACGCTGAGAGAAGCTGAGGGCATCTTCCAGGAGGTGGCAGGGAGGATAAGCGACGACGCGTTGCTGAAGTGGGGGGCAAGGATAGAACCGACAATGCAGAAGAATTCGGTCAAGGTCATGGTAGTGATGGGCGGCGTCGAGTTTGCCGAATACACCGAACGTGGCATAAAGAAGAAGATAGAAGAGAACGGCGGGGAAGTGGACCTTGACAAGATATTCGATTAGCCTATCTTTTTATTCTTTCTGCTACACTAGTATGGCATTACACCGTGACGCTCATGAACTTCAACATAATAGCAATGTTCAAGGACTTCTACACGAATTCTAGGCACGTGCTGGGCATAAGCTACAAACCCACTACTGAAGCCTTCAGGAAAACGCTGAAAATCGTATTGCTGGGTACCATTGCCATAGGAATCCTGGGCTTCATAATAGCCCTTATCATAGGATTTCTCGTATAGCGATCATGGAAGTTCAAATAGATTTTACGAAATCGGCGCAGGAGAACGCGAGCGATTACTTTGAGAGGTCGAAGAGGGCAAGAAGGAAGGCTTCTGGAGCGAGAACTGCCATAGAGGAGCTTCAGAAGTCGCTAGAGAAGGAGAGGAAGTCAGCTAGCGCGGTTGAAAAACCAAGATTGAAGGCGCTATACAAGCAAGAGTGGTACGAGAAGTTCAACTGGTTCAATGCGAGCAACGGCATGCTAGCCATAGGCGGAAACGACGCACAGCAGAACGAACTCATAAATACCAGGCATTTTGAGGGGAGTGACCTTTTCTTCCATGCAGACATATACGGCGGTTCTCTGGTCGTACTGAAAGAGGGAGTAGAAGCGGACAAGAGCACCAGGGAAGAGGCTGCGCAGTTCGCTGCCTGCTACTCTAGGGCGTGGAGCCAGGGGCTGTCTGCCGTAGACGTCTACGCCATGAGAAGGGAGCAGGTAACGAAATCTAAGAATAGGGGTGCGCTTGCAACGGGCGCCTTTCTGCTGAAAGGGGAGAGGGAGTGGTACAAGGGGATGCAGCTTGAGCTTGCGGCTTTCACAACAGAAAGCAAGGGCCAAAGCACAGAGGATTCATCTGGATCAGATTTATACAAGAAGCTCAACGTTGTGCCTTCCATTACGAGAAAGAGGCTTGGCATAAAGCAGTATGTGAGCATAGGGATAGGCAACTCGAAAAAATCGGATGCAGCAAAATACATAGCCAGGGCTTTGGGCTACGGCGACATTGACTATGCGATGAGGCACCTTCCGGCAGGGCTTTTTTCTGTAAAAATGGTGAAGGAATGAGGTTCATGGCCTGGCACGTTGAATATTTCAGGGCAAGGCCAGCTGCGCATGGAAGGTCGGAAGTGTACGAAGAGGGGAAGGATCTTGATGTTGGGGAATCTCTGCTCGTATTCATAAGCTTCGAGAAGATTGACGAGCCAAGAAGCGAAGAAGTCCTGAACAGAGGCGCAGAGGAGATAGCGAAGGTTGCAGGGGACATTGGCGTAGATACCATAGTCCTAAATCCGTATGCTCACCTTTTCGCTGAACTCTCGAACCCGGAATTCGCGCAGCGCATGCTGGCTTTGTTCCAGCAGAAACTGTCGGAGCGCTTCGAGGTGCACAGGCTTGCCTTCGGGCTCTTCTATGAGATAGAGCTGAAGGCAAAGGGCCACAAGCTCTCCAGGGTTTCGAGGACAGTGTGACTTCTTCCTATGCAAAGTTCCCTTTGAATTTCTTTGTTTTATTTTCTCCAAGGCACAGTGGCGGTCTGAAAGATGGTGCATCCAATTGTCCGTTTTAGAAAAGCTTTTATATTTAGTATGTCCGTAATATATAAGACAATATATAAATAAACTTGTATAAAAATCGGACAAGGTTGCCGCATGAATAAAAAAAGCATAGTCTACAGGGAGATAATCGAGACATTGCTGAGGGATAGGAAAAGCAGGTTCGTGGAGCGTGAGCTCGCTAGGACGCTGGATGTATCCCCCGATACCGTCAGCAGATCGCTCTCGCCTTTGAAGGAGTCGGGAATTGCTTCAGTTCAAAGGAGGCATTTCGAGATAATAGATTTTGAGAAGTTGCTTGCATACTGGGCAGTATCTAGGAAATTCAGCAGGGACATCATATACAGCACATACGTAGAGGTCAAGTCGATTGAAGAGATAGAAGATCGCATGCCTGCAGACATGGCATATACCTGCTTCAGCGCGTATGTGCGCTTGCTGGGCCCTGCGCCGGCAGATTATGGGCAGGTTTACGTATATGCTGCGGAAGAGGCACTCAGAGAGATAGTGCTCCGCTTTCCAAAAAGGGATGCAACATTGCGCGAAAAAAGGCATAATCTGTTCATACTCAAACCGGACCGCGTTATTGAAAGGAGGATATTGGATGGCACGCTCCCACATTCGTCTGTGCCTATCTCGCAGCTATACGTCGATCTCTGGAACACCAGTTCATGGAATGCTTATGAATTCCTTAAAAAGGTGAAGGAAAGGATAGATGATATGTATGCAAAGGCAATTTTGGAGCGCTGAAAGGACTAACAGGAGCCTAGAAGTGCTGAGGGCTCTTCCGGAAGGGCTGGATTTTGTGCTTATAGGCGGCTGGGCAGTCTATTTGTATGTTGGTAACCAAAAGAGCGAGGACGTTGATATTGCCATAAATTTGGACAAACTTGACTTTTTCAGAAAATACGGGATAGAGGGATACGATGGCACAACAATAAAATATTCGATTATAAATGGAACTAGGGTGGACCTTTTCATAAGTGGATATACTGACAGGGATCTTCCGCTCCCCATAAGCAAGATTATGAGAGATTATGTAGTCATAGAAGGAATGAAGGTTGTAGACAGGGAGCTTCTGCTCCTCTTGAAGCTCTGGGGGTACTTTGGGCATGATGAAGTCAAAATAAGAAAGGACATAATAGATGTTGTATCCCTAGTTTTCTATGGGAGCATTGGATTTGAGAAGTTTGCATCGTATATAAAGGAATACAAAGTCTCAAAGAGGCGCAGCTCAGATGCGCTTCTCGAGTACCTTGACAGGAGCGAAGGATTATGGGAATACATTTCGCCGTCAAAGCAGGAGTTCGATGCGCTGAAGAGGAGATACAAAAGCCGCTTGAGAATGCTGTTTGGATAGCAATGGGCACTTATGGGGGTACATGCATCCTTTCCAGTTGCTGAAGATGCTGTGCTGTCTGCTCTTCAATCGAGCTAGAAAATCTTTTTATATATTTCAGTTCCAATGCTTACATGCAGACCAGGTTTGTCGTAATACTCGGATCCCTGATGAGCGGTTTGGGAAAGGGGATAATCACTTCTTCTGTCCTCAAGATACTGGACATGTACCACTACAATGTAATGCCGATAAAGTTCGACGGCTACCTGAACTTCGATTGCGGCACGATGAACCCTTACAGGCATGGCGAGGTCTTCGTTCTTGACGACAAAGGAGAAGTGGACATGGACTTCGGAATGTACGAACGCTTCCTGAACAAGAATCTGACTAGCGATCATTCCATAACCGGCGGCAAGCTCTTCAGCAGCATAATAAGCAAGGAAAGGCGCGGGGACTTCCTTGGAGAGGATGTGCAGATGATACCACACATGACAAACAGCATAATAGGGCAGATAAAAGGGCTTGCAAAGAAGGAGAATCTTGACGTGCTTGTCATAGAGGCTGGCGGGACAGTAGGTGATATAGAAAACGGATACTTCATAAAAGCCATGAGGCAGATGGCGATTACAGAGAAGGTGGTCTTCATCAACCTTACATATATTCCAAAGATAGACGCCGTAGGGGAGCAGAAGACGAAGCCTACCCAGCTCGCCATGCGCTCCATAATGCAGCTTGGCATAAAGCCAAACTTTCTCATATGCAGAACCTCTGAACCTTTGGAGGAGAAGACCATAAGCAAGCTAGCCATGTTTTCAAACCTTGCAAAAGAGAGGATCATAGACGATTCCACTTATCCGACGATATACAGGGTGCCTCTTCATTTCATCGATCAGCATTTCGACAGATTGCTGCTGGGGGACTTGGATCTTGCCAACGCGAAAATTGACGAAAAGATGCTAAAGCGCTGGAAAGGCAGAGTAGCAAAGGTCGTATCGCCAGCAAAGAGGGTGAACGTGGCGATAGTAGGGAAGTACACGCACCTGCATGACTCATATGCAAGCGTTAGGGAGGCGCTGGTGCATGCTGGCGCAGAGTTAGATACAGGCATAGACATAAACTGGGTAGAGAGCACAGATATAGAAAAAGAAGGAGCAAGGAAGATGCTCGAAAATGCCGGCGGCATAATAGTGCCCGGAGGCTTTGGCCAAAGGGGCACGGAAGGAAAGATCATGGCGATACAGTACGCCAGGGAGAATCACGTGCCATATCTGGGCTTGTGCCTTGGCATGCAGCTCATGACTGTCGAATTCGCAAGGAACGTCTGTGGCTTGAATGGGGCAAACTCAACAGAATTCGAGAAGAATGCACGGTACAAGGTGATAGACATACTGCCCTCGCAGGTAGGGGTGAAGAACAAGGGAGGAACCATGAGGCTGGGCTCGTGGAAGTGCAGGATAACCAGCAGGAACTCAATCGCATACGATGCCTACAAAAGCGACGTAGTTTATGAGAGGCACAGGCATAGGTACGAGTTCAACAACAGATATAGGAAGCCCATGCAGAAATGCGGAATGCTGATTTCCGGCGTAACTCAGGACAACAAGCTCGTCGAGATAATAGAATGGAAGGGCCAGTTCGGCGTTGCCACCCAGGCCCATCCTGAGCTCAAGTCCAGGTTCGAGGCTCCTGCACCGCTCTTTGTCAGCTTTGTAATGGCGAGCTTAGCTGAAAAAAGACCTGAATAGTGCCAGGCCCTGCCTCATGCCTGCCTTGGAGGAGCCAAACTTTCTTGAATGAAAAACATACGGCACATTGGCTATTCTTACGCTGTCTTTGCGCATGCATTTCAGGAAGTCGAAGAGCACCTTGTAGCCATCCATGACGAACCTTTCCCCGTTATGTGATACGACCTTCTTGAAGAGCCCTGCATCGACGCCAAAATATCCGGAGAAGATGTCGTCGCATGTTTCCTTCCTGCTGGCATAGAGTATGAGATAGCCTGTTTCTATTAGCACTTTTGATATTATTTTCCTGTAGAGCGCCCATTCAGTCACATCGGATCTAGTCGCCACGACCAGATCGTAACCGGCATCCAGCTCCTTCTTAATCTCTATTATCTTTTCTGGAGGGTGCTGCATATCGGCATCCATCACCAGAGCGAACTTTGTCCTGCTTGCAAGTATTCCGCTGACTATGCTCGCGGTGAGGCCCCTGCGCAAATGCATCGCCTTCCTGTCAAGAAACCTTATCTTTCTGCAGGAGCTTGCCTTCCTTTTGACTATCTCTTTTGTGCCGTCGGATGAGCCGTCGTCCGCCACTATTACGCTTGCCCCTTTGTAGTGCATTGCTATGTAGTCTAGCAGCTTCCTTATTGTACCTGCCTCGTTGAACGTCGGTAATATTACTGTAAGGTTAGATTGACATCCTCTCCTATCTAAATGACAGGAGATTCCTTTTGGATTTCTGAGGTTCGTTTCCTTCATGAGATCATCGCAGTAGCTGCGCTGGACATCATTGCCTCATTGCGCCATTCGTGCTCATTCCATTGAAGTACCGCAGGCTGCGCCAATGCAGCCACTACTCCTATTCCACTGCCTTTTGACAATGGAACTCGGAGATACTTTTTCATTATGTTCAATGCACCGTCTGCATCTGCATTGAACGCGGCATTGTACAGTTTACATCTGTACATGCCCCTGTGGATTCTTCCGTGTTCTTCCTTCCCGCAAAGCGCACAGGTCTTTGAGGTGTCTTTCTCGCTTACTTTCCTGAACATCACGCCATTTAGTTTTGACTTATACTCCAACTGCGAGGTTATCTGGCCGAATATCCACTGGTGATTTACTTGATTCGTCTTTTTCCTGAAATGCATTGAATTTCTTATCCCGTTCAGGTCGCCTATCACTATGCCCTTTCCCTCATTCTTCGCAGTATTGACAATATTTGAGGTCATCGCATGAATCTGCTGTTTTATCCTCCTTTTTGCCTGCCTTGCAAGCCTCCTTTTTTCCTTGCTGGTTCTCTTCTTTTGCGTTGAGAGTATTTCTTGCACTTCTGCAACCTTTTTGTCTTTGTACTGATTTTCTGCAAGGGCGATGCCGCCCTTGTACAGGGTTGTGTTTTTGCCGTCGTATATGGCAGCAAGGTTCTTCACCCCGATGTCTATATAGAGATTCTCTTTTGAAATTGCAGGTTCTGCATCTGGAACATTGAACACCAATGAAACCTTCCACGCTCCTCCTGATTTGAATATCTCAAGATATGCAGGCATTCCTTCATACCTTAACTTTGGAATCCTGAAGCCGATGTATGATACTCCTGTCTGTTTTCGGTATGCAAGGGACATTGGAAGCGTTATCTTGTTCTTTTTCAGTTTGATCTGCTGCGATTTGTATGGCAATACCCACTCGGTATCTTTCTTATGGTAGTGTGGAAATTCCGCGTCTGCGCCTTTCCTATGGAGGGCAAGAAACGATTTTATGCCCCCTTCTACTTTCTGTAGCACTGCCTGCGCGGATTGCGACGCAAGAAGCCCATAAAGTTCGTTGCCTTTTAGGTTCTTGCACATGTCCTCATAGAAGGAAAACTTCTTTTCTGCTTTGTACCTCTGATTATTTTCATATAACGCGGAATTATATAGCCCGTTGGCAATCTTTGAGAGGTTTACTAACACTTCCTCTGTCTTTTTGTTTGGATTTATTGTTATGACCTGTGTTAGCTTCATTTATT
>JAJZEU010000076.1 GCA_021805625.1 Microcaldota archaeon | reverse complement strand
TACCAATTCCCCAACCTCCATTACCCACATTACCAATTCCCCAACCTCCATTACCCACATTACCAATTCCCCAACCTCCATTACCCACATTACCAATTCCCCAACCTCCATTACCTCCATTACCAATTCCCCAACCTCCGTCACCAATACCGCAACTGTACTCTACTGTCCTTGCGGGTCATGCAAGACGGCTACTTGTACATGCCCTTCAACTTGTCCTGCTGCGGCCGACTCATCATGTCCTGGAGTTGGCGCAGAATGCAAGTCAGCTGCGACAACCATAACAAATGCACCAACAACAATTACAAATTCGCCCACGCCCGTCGCATGCAAGAGCGGCGATCATTTTGTTAATAACGACTGCAACACTTACGAGTGCCCAGTGTTTGGGATAAATTGCTTTACGGAATACAATTGTGTTAATGGCGCCTCGATCACTTGCACTACTAGTAGCGGCACCGACACTTGCTCGCCTCCCGGCTGCGAAGAAGGTTGATTTATGGTTAAAGTGATGTGATGGTATCAAATAAGCTTATTATTCTGACAGTTGCAAGTGTGGTGCTGCTGCTCTTGGCGTATACTGCGTATGTTTCTATATCTAAAGCACCCCCAACCACGACTTCCACCTCTTTGCTAACCACTACTGTTCTATCGAGGAACTACCTGACACCTCCAGTGCGGACGATAGGCAACTACATTTTCGTCAGGGCCTCGCCATTTTCCTCAATGCCCTCTGTACCAGCATTTTCTAACGGTTATATGATAGGTTCTGTGTTTATGTATAACTATTCGAACAGCTTCCTTCTTCTGCGATTCAGCGCATACTCCAACGATACAAGTGCACTAAACGCCTATGGCTACATATCAAACTACACGATCAACAGCACCACAACGCCGCTTGCTCCGTTGCCTGCGAACTATGCTGGCGTCAAGGTTTTGCAGACCAATACAACTTTATATTCTGTTTCGGTGTTGCACAACAATACGGTCATAACGTCGACTCTCGTTACGCCTTCAGCAGTAAGCTATGAAAACAGCTACGTAATAGGGCTTCTTGTCAATGCTTCCAAGCTGCTCTTCAACCAGTCTGAAGCAGCATAGCAATCTGCAGTCAATGAAGATCCAGCAAACTACGCGCAAATAGACTTGTTGATGTTCAGGTACTAGCAGAAAGAAGCATTAAATATTTTACATCATAAGCTTCTTCATGTTGCCGTTAGAAATAAATTGGATTGCTGTACTGATTGCGACTTTGGCTGCGATGTTTGTTGGCGCGCTGTGGTATTCGCCAATCCTATTCGGCAAACCCTGGATGAGGGAGGTTGACAAGAAGGCACATGACATAAAGAAAGGAGCAGCACAGAAGCTAGTGGCCTCTTTTATCACAGTGCTTATAACGGCTGTAGTCTTAGACATATTCATTAACGCACTTGGTGCAACAACGATAACTGGAGGAATCCTGGTGGGACTCATCGCGTGGTTTGGGTTTAGGGAAACCAGACACTGGCTCGCAATGACCTTTGAAACATCCACCATGAAGCACTTCCTACTTAACTCTGGGCACGACTTGGTTGAATTCATAGTCATAGGAGCAATTCTTGGGCTGATGGGCTGAAATGGTGTTTAAGTATGCCTTCAAACAAGACGCTATATGCCATCTTTCTTGCCTTAATCGTAGTTCTCGGAATAGCCCTTAGCATGAAAACGGTGCTGGGTTCTGGCACCTTCATAGATTTCTGGGACGATTCATACTACATCTACTTCTCACACTACATAGCCAATTACGGTTTCAACCATATTGAGTTTGCGAATTTCGCAACAGAATACATACTTGTTGGAGTGCCTGCAATCCTGTTCAGGCTCTTCGGCATAAGCCTGCTCACAGAAGGCATGTTCAGCATGTTCTGCCTCGTTGGCACGATAATTAGCATATTCCTGATAGGCAAGCTTCTTCACAACGAGCTGGCAGGCGTACTGTCCGCACTTACTTTCATCCTCGTGCCGCTTGTAGCTGCAGAGGGAGCCGCATCTGGCGACAATATGGCAGTTGCGTTCTTTGCTACGCTGGCTGTGCTCCTCCTTCTTCTAGGAGCCAAAAGAAGGCAGCCGATCTATTACGCGCTTTTGGGATTCGTAGGAATTATAGGAGTACTGGCGGGAAGCGCACTTAATATCATAATTTTTGTGTTTCTGGTGCCGTACCTACTTTATTTGCTGTTGAAATACAGAAACCGAAAGCAGCTTGCATGCACGCTCTTGTTCTTTGCAGGCATCTTGATGGCGATTGCACTGATAATGGCACTTGGTTATACTTTGCAGTCCCATCCACTGATCTATTTCACTACAAACTATCATGCCGCAGAGCAAGCCACTTCCCAAACCCCAACCTTCCTGCAGTATGTCTCGATCCTCTTTCCTTTCCGTAGCGCTGGCAACGGTATAAGAAATTGGTTCTTCTGGCCGTTCATATTAGATTTCGGGAATGGCGCCAACACAAACGTGATGGGCTTCTTCGGATATGCCATGCTGTCATCCGTCCTTTATCTACTCGCGAGGAGGAAGTACAACGTCCTGATACCGGTCTCATGGTTTGTCTTGCTACTTCTGTATCTCTCCTTCGGAAAGGATTCCCTTTCGGGTGGCTATGTGCTCTTTGTCGGACTCTTTAGCATAATCCTGATACCTGCAATAGCCGTAATCATAGGTCTGGCACTAAGTATGCTAGTGGAAGGTGCCTTTCCAAGAAGGAAGCTTAGCAAGGGCAGAAGGCAGCGCGCCTTCTACAACAAAATCGTGCTCTTCATAGCAATTGCGGCGTACATCTTGATTGTAGCAAATTCGCTTATGCTCATGAACTTCATACATATAAGCAATTACGCGCTTACGTATCAGTGGCAACAGGTTGCAGACGTTCTCCTTTCTCTTCCACATAATGCTTCCATATATATGTCATCGGGACTGAGTCAGGATCCGGGGATTGCAAACTATACCGCAGGCGTATTCTACGGCGCGTTTAATAACACTGCTGCATATATTCGCAACTCGAATTTTCTGAACTGGATGGCAATAGAGGCATATGGGCACTACAACGTTGATGCAAATTTCTCTGCGGTTTTCAGCAACTGTAGTAACCTTAAAGGTGATTATATAGTGGAAATCAACGCTAGTTTCTACAAAAATAACCTGCCAACGTGCAGCAATCTGAGCATATATTTCTCTCCAAAACCAGACATATCCCTCTCCCAATATGAAGAGCACACTGGCGGTTCCCAAACCCAATTTACCATATACAAGAGAAATCCTTAGCGATTGCACACATCAGCAACTTTCTGTTTTGTATGTAATCAGATAAGTCCCTGTCCTTTGTGCCATATTGGGCGTATCTATTGCCAGTCATGTACTATTTTTAAACGAAGAAAAAGTGTGGAGGCACGGAGACCTCGTCGTAAATGCGACTGTATTTCCGCGGTAATTGATGGTAAAAGATGTTTTAAATGCCTGCTAGTATTTAATATCTATAATCTCTATAATCAGCTATGGAAATTGGGTTCTCTAAAAGCAGCATAACTCTTGATCAGAAAGAAATTACCACTTTGGATAAATTAGTAATTAAGTTCATCGAGGCGATGGGCAACGTTGACTACGTAATAGTTAGCGGTTACATAGCAATCTTTTTTGGAAGGATAAGAGGCACAGAAGACATCGATATACTATTAAACAAAATGGCCATAAAACAAATCGAAGAACTACATGAAAGACTTCTCAAACGCGGATTTGAACCTGTAAACAACGTAGAAGATGCCAAAGGGGCATATGAGCTACTTTCCGAGGGGTCTTCTATGAGATATGCTGAGAAAGGAACCTGGGCACCTAACTTCGAACTAAAGTTCGTAAAGAAGCCTCTTGACAGGCACACTATGGACAACAAGATGAAAGTTACATTTAACGGCAAATACTCAATGTACATCTCTCCGATAGAACTACAAATAGCATTCAAATTGTGGTTAGGCAGTGATAAAGATTACGAAGACGCGCGATACATTTATAATATTTTTAAGGCATATACCGATGTCAAAAAATTGAATGGATTTATATCAGAACTTCACGTAAAGAAAGATATCGTAAAGAAAGTATTAGGCGATTAGACGAAACAAAATAGCATTCTAACTGGCTTGAAAGAGGCAAAAGAGCTCAACCTTAGAAACAATTTTGAGTACATTGATGCATATTCTGATTATGTAAAAAGGACAGACAACAAGACCTGGAGTAGAGAACAGAAGAAATTTCTAGATATTCTGTACGCCAAAAAAAGAAGGTTAATACCTTAAGAATTCCCCCTATTTCGTAGGGGTGAAGTCAAGAAATATCCTCTTTTCCTTCAACATCTTTTCAGTGATAGAGTGACCACTGTTTCGATGCGGTCGAATGTTTCTACCTAACCTCGCCAAATGAGGTTCGTGCCTCTAACCCTAATGCATGACACAGTTCGCCAAACCGAATTCACCAGCGCATATGCAGGTCTTTCGTTCCGTATTTTTCCAGAAAGTCGCCAAAAATAGCGCGCATTTGAGGTGAAATGTTGCTGACAAGGGTGAATTTGAAGGCGTTTGGAGGCTTTACGATGGTCACTGTCAAATTTATCAGGGATTTTTTGAGTAGCTTTACGTTCTTGTCGATGGGAATCTTCGCAGAAAGCAGTGTCAAACTCTCTATGGATTTTGCGAGGAAGGATAGGAAGACGATGCCAATTATCGCATCCGTGGTCCAGTGCCTTATCGGTCCCAACTCAATGCCCTCCTTGAGATCCCGTATGAATTTCTCTGCCTTCCCTCTGTCCTTGTATACGCGCAATGCCTGTTCCGGATCCATATCCGCAGAACTCTCCAGTATGAAGAAACCTTCCAGGCCGTTGATGTAAGGATTCTCTATAGTTTTAAGCGTCGCCTGAACCTCTGGGTATAATTCAACCCACCCTGCGTCTGAAGGTGTAGTTTCTATCGCCTTATGCTTCTTTGCCTTTTTGACAAGGTCATTTCCCTTCTCGATTTGCCTCTTGAATTTCTTCTCCTTCTTTCGGATTTGGTCGTCGAACAAATCCCTGGAAAAATACACGTATTGGAATTCACCATCCTCCTTGATTTTGATACAGAGGTATTCCCTGCCTGATCCGACTTCAATATCATGCTCCTCCCCCTCTACAACCTTTGTTTTTACTGTTATCCGGACAGGCGTAGAACTATTGAATAGGTTCAGATACCGTTTGTACGTACTGATGTGTTTAGGCCTCAGTGTCAGGTATTCATATCCGTCCTTGACTATTTTCTCCTTATTTTCCCTCGTATTTGCACCACAATCGAAAACGAGAAGCGATCCTTTCTGCATCACTCTTTTCACGACATTATACGTCTGTACAAAATGCTTCTTGTCATTCATGTTTCCCTTCTGTATCGTAATGGCGGCAGGAATGGTGTTTGACCCTATCGAAATCCCGATTGCTATCTGCTTTTTATCAGGTCTTTTGTCCTTAGAGTAACCATACGCCGCAAGTTCCGTCACACTGCCTTCCAGCATTGCACTCGTCCAGTCCATGCTCTGTATCTTGCCAACGAGTCCGTTCCTCTCCAGAAAGTTCTGATATCTCGCCTGAATTGCAGGGAAGGACCGGCCTATTGCCGCAACTGTCCTGTTGAGCGACCTGTTAGATATCTTTTCCAGGCCGAAATACGGCAAAACATCCGGATCTATCATATTAGGAATCTGAAGTACTGATACACTGTGTGTGAGTCTGTTGTTCAGATGCACTTTCACTCTCCCAATGAAATCTTTCGATTCACCTATATTGGAGAAGAGTTCCGTTATGAGACCGTATTCCTTTTCTACTTTGTCAATCGATGCTATACCGCCCAGTGGCGTCGTAATGTTTTTCATGTTAGTCGATGAAAACATGTGCCACGGGCACTTAAAAAATAGCCTGATTAGGAACTATGTGGCAAAGTTCAGTTTCTACCCTCGAAGTGTCAATATAAGCACAGAACGTTCCCCACAACCTCGCTTGGGGTTGAGCCGCATTGCGGCCTAACACACTTATCCTTTTCTATTGAGTTCTGGTGGAGAATGAACCACTGAGTAGAATGGAGGCACGGGAGCGGGTCATGAAGTAGTGTGGGAAAACACCGTGTTTGATGGCAAATTATAGTGAATGCAATCAATTTCTTACCATCACATTTTATATAATTCTGGATATACGATTAACTTGTAAGGGTAAAATGGAGTTAAAATAGCATTCCTGCAGATTAGTGAGTTTTGGGTTGTACTCTTAACTCCCGCACGTAAGTATCGCTAGCCATCATCTTGATTAGCTTCTTTCTGATATTATTCTGTCGATTATCTTCTCGACATGGCGCCTCATTCATACACACCTTTTCTATGCTCAAACTTTAGTAAGTACAGCTTGGCGTCCTCCAGAGCATAAATCAATCTGTAAGGCTTGATATAAATAGTTCTCTCACCTTTTAACCCGAATCTCAATGGTTTTCCGGCTTCAGGATTGTTGACTATCTTGGCTATCTGTTTTTTGATCCGTTCTTTTACCAGATTGTCTCTGAGCTTACGGACTTCTTCCTCAAAGGCGTCAGTCCAGATGACCTCCTTCACTTCTACCATGTGGCCAACTTTTTCAGGAAAGCCGCCGCGCTCAATGCTCGGAATCTCCCTCTTTCTATGTCATTCCAAGCCTTGTCTACTTCCTTCAGAGTTTTTATATCCTCTTTGAGGATTGGATTATCGATTTTCTTCAGTAGCACTACTTTATCAGTAGCTTTTAAAGCAAAAAACGCCCCTTTCTTAATCGTCAACTTTGCCCTCACATCTTTGGGCAGGACAATCTGCCCTTTTGAACTCATCTTTGTTACTTCGACAGCAGTCTCCATGATAGTAAGATAGTCTTACTGATATAAAAACCTTTTTATCCTGTTCGATGGAGGCACAGGGAGCGGCACGTGAAGTGATGTGGGAAAACACAATGAAAGTGGGGTATTTGATGGTAATAGTATTATATATCGCATCAACCTAATTCAGTACGAGATTAACGTTAACCTTCTTCAGTATATCTAACATCCTTCGTCCAATTCTTCTTGCAAACTTTGCATTTATAGTAGTACCTCCGGATTGTATCAATTACTCTTACCTGTTCTTGACGTTCGATAGTACCATTGATTTCTTCTTCTATTTCTGTTTCCGCGTTTTTCTTAGGCATTTTGATAATATCGTGGCGGGTAACAGTTGTGTATCTCGGCTGCTCACTTATTATTTTACGTTTTAGTAATTCAACGTTGCTTTTATCCGCTTTGCAGAAAGGGCAACGATCTTCTCTTTCTTTATACAACCAATATATCCCGCCTACTATCACTACCAGAACAAATAATTCAGGAGAAAGCGCTAGTATCAAAATCAGAATAATCCCTATGCCTACCTTCGTTATTATGTTCAAGAAAACATCAAAGCTAATTGAATACTAACAAAGTTAATCTTTTTATTCTCTTCGGAACTGTTTTTCTGCTTTTTCAGGACTGCAACTCCACCCAACACTCCACCCAACCGATGTGAAGTGTTCCTGAGTGTAGTATATTCCCCCTCCAACGACATAATACTCCACACGCCCTGCGAGCCCGAGCCGCAAGAGCCCCAAGCTCCAGCGGCGAGGGCGAGTCTAGCCCCAGCCCAGCCAACATCAAAACTGCAACAACCAGCGTAAGCGGAGCAAGCGACAAAGACAAAATCAAAACCATCGACGACAGCATCAGCACAGCAAGCTTGGGCAGCTACGAAGCGTCGTAGTTGGGCATGGGCGACCCAAGCCAGGATCGGCATTGTATTATCGCTCGCCGCGGTTCGCACAGCTCGTCGGCTCGCTGTGCTTAGCGCGACTCGCTCCTGCTCGTTGAGTAGCGTCCTGTTTTTAGGCTGCCAAAGAAGATTTACCAAGAAAAAGGGGTCTCTGCTCTTTGGGAAAGAGCGAGGGAGAAAGGGGGCTTTGAGGACGAAGGAGGCATAATACAAAATTACAAACTTTATTGCGGATTTTGACACTTTTCGACAGGTTTAATAGCATTGGCGAT
>JAJZEU010000012.1 GCA_021805625.1 Microcaldota archaeon | reverse complement strand
GTATTCGGTCTGTTCCGTGCTGCGATACGGCATCGAGCTTCATCCCCACAAGCCTCTTCCTCACGGCTGTTGCAAAAGTCGTAGAGCCCTGCGCCTCCTCGCTGAATGTGCTTTTGTTTATGACCTTGGTGAGCCTGCAGTAAGCCTGCGCGCTGCCCTCCTTGCCGGAAAAAGCCAACCTGAAGCTCCTGTCGCCCAGATCGTAGAACTTCTTGAGATACATATTCTCGAGTACCTTGAGCTCCATCGACACAACGTGGAGCTCTACCGAGGCTATTTCACGCATCCCCTCAACTGATCTTCTTCTTGCCCTCTTCTGCAGTGATCTTCGAGAACAACTTCGTCCGCTTCAGCGCGTCTCCGGATTTTTCTATGGCAGTGCCTATCTGGACAATGTCTGCCCCTGCCTTGTATACGGTGCGAAGCTTGTCGGCTGTAGTTATGCCGCCGCCGACTATGTATGGCACGCTTATCGCCTTCTTCACCTCCCTTATTATTGCAGACGGCACAGGCCCGGAATGCTGAAGTGCGGGATTCGAGCCCACGTCCGTTACTATGAACCTGTTGCCAAGGTATTCTCCCGCTGTTGCGAGGGCTGCGGCTATCTTGGGCTTCTCCCTAGGAACAAGGTTGGCATCGCCTACCCAGCCTACGGTTCCTCCGGGATGCACCACAATATATCCTACAGGCATAGGCTCTATCTTGAGCTGATGTATTAGCGGCGCGGAAAGCAGCTGAGCTTGTATTATCCAGTAGGGGTTCCTTGCATTCAGCAAGGACATGAAGTAGATTGCATCGGCATACTGGCTTATCGTGGCGATGTTGCCAGGGAATATTACCAGAGGCACGTCTCCTATCTTGTCTTTTATGCCTTTTGAAACGTAGTCCAGCAGGCTGCCCTGCGCACCTATGCTGCCGCCTATCAGTATCAGGTCTGCTCCGCCTTTGACGGCACTGTCTGCAGTCCTTACCGCTTCATCAGGGTTCTTGTAGTCTACAGGGTCAACAAGCATGAAAAGCATTGCGCCCTTCCTCTCCAGCGTGTCGTATATGTATTTCTCAACTTTTCCAATCTTCATAAACTCACCTTACTTCGCTTTTGCGGCCCCTTTCCTGTTGAACTCCTCCACGAGTTCCGTTGCGCCGCGCCGTATGCTTACCGATGGACTGAAGCCTATCTCACCCTTCACCTTTGATATGTCTAGTATCCTGTTGCTTGTGAGGAACCTGAGTTCATCGGTATCGAGCCCCCTTTCCTTTGCAATAAACTTTACCATGAGCTCGTTCATGTGCCTTGACGGCCTTGGCACGCCGAGCATATCTGCTGCGATGTTGAGCAGGTGCTCCTGCGTATAAGCCTCACCGTCAGAAAGATTGTATATCTTTCCCATGTTTGAGAGGCTCTCCTTTGCAAGCACGAATGCCTGAAGGGCGTCATAAACATGCAGCAGAGCCAGATGGTTCATGCCGTTGCCTATGATGTATGCCTTCTGCTCCTTTATTGCCTTGAATATCTTGAAGAAGGAGCCCTCGAAATTCTGGCCGTACAGTGTTGCCATCCTGAAAATGGTGTAGGGCACTGTCTGCCTGTACCTTTCTATCACCTTCTCAGCAAGCATCTTGCTGTAGCCGTACTTGTCGTTGGGCATCAGCTTTGCATTCTCGTCCAGTATCTCCTTCCTCTTGCTGCCGTATACGTCGCTGCTGCTCGTGAAGATAAAATGCTTTATGCCGTGCTTCTCGCACGCATCGAGCACGTTCCTCGTGCCGTCTACATTGACCCTTACCACTTCATCGGTGGGATTGCCGTAGGCGCTCACTATCGCCGCAAGGTGGAAGACGTTGTCTGCTCCTGTGATTGCATCGTTCAGCACCTTTGTGTCGTTTATGTCTCCGACGTAGGGTACCACTCCGGATGGAAGCTCGATGATTATCTCCCTTCTCTTGACAAGCGCCCTTATGGTATCGCCGCGCTTGATTAGCATCCTTATGAGCTCCTTCCCGAACCTGCCGTTCGCTCCGGTAACCACGCTTATTTCGTGCCTTGGATGCTCTGCCTCATTGCTATCGTCTGCCTGCTGCGGATCGGCATTCCTAGCTGTAGCCTCGTCTGTTTTTCCTGCGTTCTTCTTTGGAGTCCTTGGCACCTGACTACCCCACTTTTTTCTTTATTCCTTCCTCCTTTTCTTCCTTTTCCTCCTTCAGCAGCGTGTTTGCGAGCAGCCTCATGTAGCCTTCAGGGACGTTGTTTATCGCGTAGCCCACCCAGTCCCTGCCAAACGGCATGCTTATGCTTACCCTGGCTCCACGCTTGACTATTCTGTTCAGCTTTTTATCGCTGTACCCTAATTGGAACTCAAAGATTAAAGCCTTTCTATTTTTCGCGTCGCTGAAAAGCTTTGCCATGACGCTCTCGCTTGGTGAGAATAGCATGAGGCTGCGGAACTTCCTGAGCATCTTGCTTATCTCGCTGAGCACGCGTTCCTTCTCTTCGTCCTTCTTCTCGCCGTTTATTTTGCACGCGACCTTTATTGGATATGCAGCGTCGTCTTTTTCGACATACTGCCCGAGATTCCTTATGCTGTTGAAGTACAGACCCACACCCTTCTGAAAACCAATCTTCCTTACTACCTTAAGCTCCTTTGGTGGATCGCCTATGCCTATCCAAGCGAAGATGCCGTACCTTCTGCATGCCTCGATTATTCTGCTGGCGCTATCTGCTGCCACTTCCTCTGAAACGCTCATGCCCACCTGCTCTAGGGGCACGTCTATGCTGCCCCTCACACCCGTCCTTGCTATCTCCCTTGCCAATTGTAGGTATGTGTTTGTCACATAGTTTACCTTGGGTCTGTCAGAAGGCGCTGCGCTCAGGAAGGTTATCGAAACTGGCAGACCCTTGTCATTGATCTGCTTTGCCTTCTTGATGGCGAGGTTCATAGTGGGCCCTGCCATGTGCTTCTTTATGAGCCTGTATATTACCTTTTCTGCAAAGGATTCCTGCTGCAAGCGACCACTTCATGATAGCGACTGTAAGTCCTAGAGAAGTTCTGTAGCCCCACAAATTTAAAGCTTTCCCATACAATTTTACTTATGCTAACACTTTCTAAAGGTATCGGAATAGAGGGCACATTCGAGAAGAATCCGGCTAATTTTGTCGTCAAAGAGATTGCAAAGAACGGCACCGTGCTGCAGCAAGGCATGATGTACTCTGCAGGAGAGCTGGAGCTTGCCGAAAATCCTGATGGCAAGTTCGTGGTATTCGTGCTGCAGAAGAGCAACTGGAACACCATACAGGCATTGGAAACGGTTTCTAGAAGGGCAGGCCATGGCATAAGGGCAATAGGCTACGCGGGCATAAAGGACAGGAGAGCGCTCACAGTGCAGATTGCGAGCATCTTCGGAGCCAGCCCAGAAGGGATCATGGGCATGCGGATAAAGGACATTTCCATAAACGGCGCATGGCTTTCTGGAATAGGGGTCGAGCAGGGCAGCCTGCTCGGGAACGCATTCGATGTTACGATATCAACCAACAATTCCGATGCCAAGGAAAAGGCGGATTCCATATACGCTGAGCTTAATGGGCTTATCCCGAACTACTTCGATAGGCAGAGGTTCGGCTCAAGGCTCAACAACGCTGCGATAGGGCTACACATAATGAAGGGCGACTTCCGCAGCGCGGTCATGGAGTTCCTGACCTCCTGCAAAAACGAGACCAACAGTTCCGCAATAGAAGCAAGAAAGAGACTTGATGAGGAGCATGATTTTGCAAATGCCATGGGCTATTTTCCAGGCTACCTGAAGTACGAGCGCAGGCTAATAGCCCATCTTGCGAAGTATCCGGACAATTTTGCAAACGCAATCAGGAAGCTGCCCAGGGGGATTTCGATAATGTTCGTCAATGCAGTTGAGGATGTGATCTTCAATGCCGTTGTAGAAGAACGCGTAATGAACGGAGACACAGGCGCAAATGCAGGCCTTGCTTGCCGGGAAAACTTCTACGGCTTTCCAGATATGGAAAGCATGGTGCTGCATGCGGATGACGCCGTGCAGGGCAAACGCCTCTTCGCCATAGGCAACCTGATAGGCTATGAAAGCAATGATGAAGAAATAAGCGAATCGGAAAGAGAGGTTATGGAAAGGCTGGGTATAACCAAAGACTCCTTCAAGATAGCGGGCATGCCGGAACTGAGCATGAGGGGCTCCAGAAGGCCGCTCTTCGTTCCTGTGAAGGATTTTTCTGCTGCGAATGCATCCAGCAGCATAAGAATTTCATTTTCTCTGCCGACCGGGGCGTATGCGACAATAGTGCTAAACGAGCTGATGAAGACGGACAGGCTTGGCGTCGGGGAATTGATGCCAGACCTGAAGGCAGGAGAGCAATAGAAGATACGCCGGGATTGGGATTCGAACCCAAACTTCCTTTCGGAAACCAGATCTCGAGTTTCGCCAATGCTACTGGCGCGTTACCTGATTCCGCCATCCCGGCACATCAATCTATGCAGGTAGAAGTTATTTATACTCTTTATATCGATGCATAAATGCAGCGCGGCTTATATTGCAATATTCCCAAATGGCGGACTGCGACTGTTTACCTATGGTAAAACAGGATTACACATGCATGTCTATTAAAGCATTTCTGTGTAATGAATAACTATTCTGGTGAGACTTCTGGATTATGGGCAAGCTGCAAGATTCTCTACCATACCGCTAGTCATACTCCTTGACATAGTGGGTGTGGGCTTTGCCGGCTACCTTCTCCTCATCTCCTCGAACCTCTATACCGCAGCCATTGCGATGATCTTTATCTTGCTTACAGTAATAGCGACTTTCTTCAACACCCTCGCCGCATTTTCCTACTACGATTCTTATTTCTACGAGAAGAAATTCAAGGAGATAGAGGCTTGCATGAAGCCCATGCAACGCTATCCAACAGTAGCAATAGCCGTACCAACATACAACGAGGATCCGAAGATGGTGGAGCGCACCATAGGCAAGCTCATGGGAATGGAATACCCTCGTGACAGGTTCAAGATATATCTGCTTGATGACTCAACAAACGAGGGCATAGCTGCAGAGCTCAGGGAGTTCTCACAGCAAAAGGGTATCGCTTACGTGCACAGAAATGATAGGGAAGGGTTTAAGGCAGGGGCACTTAACAACATGCTCAAATCATCAATGGAGGAGTTCGTTGCGATATTCGACGCAGATGAGTACCTAGTCAACAGGAAATTCCTGCTGAACCTGATACCGTTCTTCGAAGACAAAAAAGTTGGGTACGTGCAGACGGAGAAGCGCTACGCCAAGAGCAACTTCTTCGCAAACTCCATAGACCTCTTCAACGGTTTCTTCTTCAGCTTCGTGCAGACCTCGAGGGCAACGCACAACACATCAACATTCGCAGGCTCATGCGGCATAGTTAGGCGCAGAGCGCTTGACGACATCGACGGCTTCCCGGAATACATCATAGAGGACACCTTCCTCTCGTTCAAGCAGAAGATCAAGAAGTACAAGAGTGTCTATATACCAAGGGTCTACGCTCTGGGCAGGCCGATAAGCAAGTTCAGCATCTTCGCAAAACAGCAGTGGCGCTACAACTACGGGGGCACCCAGTTCCTGGGCTTCTACCTCAAGAATAGGAACAAGCGCCATTTCAAGCTCACGGAGCACGTCGACTACATAAGCCTAGGCTTCGGGCTCAACTACCTGTCCATAGTGCTGCTGCTCTTCACTGTGCTTTCCATACTCATAGTCTTCGCGGACTTCCCATTCAACTCGTACAGCCTAAGCATGCTCAACCAGGTCTACATAAAATCCTACCTTGAGATATTCGGAATAATGGCGCTCCTCCTTTCGTTTATAGCACCGATACTGGTGTCAAGGATATACTTCGGCTCGTTCAGCTACGGGGTCATGATCTTCTTACTCAACTTCGCCCTCACTTTTATAAGGACGAGGGCTGCAATCGCTGCCACCCTGCATTTCAGCCCCATGAAGGGCTGGGCGAAGGGGGAGAGCCAGAGGCTTAGGAGGATACTCGCAGCCTTCAGGAACTCGATGGCCGAAGTGGTCTTTTCGGTGGTACTCTTTGTGCTCAGCATCTTTGCTTTCATGGCGAACAATTTGTCTGGAGGGGTGTGGCTCGTGTGGTACTCACTGCTTTACAGCAGCACATTCTACTTCTTCTACAGGTACAGGTAAGTGCATGATCTACATGAAGAGCTATAGTACTGAAAAGGGCCACGTGATAGCCATGTGCGATGAGGGGATCATTGGAAAGATACTTGAGGATGGGGCACTGCTTATAGACCTCAAAACCTATGCAGGCTTCTACAAAGGGGAGCTGCTAGACGAGGGCGCGGCTGCAGGAAAGCTTAAGGGCATCAGGATATACTCTGCGAACGTAATAGGAAAGGAGGCGGTTGGGGTGATAAAAAAGGAGGAGCTTGCAAAGGATTCTGACATAAGAATGGTAAATGGGGTGCCCTTTGTCCAGATATACAAAGTAGACTACTGAAAGAGCTATTCTTTTTCTTTTTTAAGGCTTATTATCGCTGCGGCTATGTCGCCGTTTGATTCTTCAAGGGCATGCCTCGCCATCCCTTCGTCTGAAATTCCGCTCTGCTGCATGACAAGAGCCACGTCTTCGGCGCTGATTTCGGCTTTCGCCTTTGGCTTTTCAGATGGCGTGCCGGTTATCTGGAAGATCATCGAACCTTGGAAGTCTATCGCTACAACCTGGGGATTTGATATCACTATGTAGGAATCCTTTCCTTCAATTGTCACTTTGCTCGCCTCTATCTCCTTGCTTCGCATGCCCATGCTTTCCATCATCTTCTTCATTGCCCTCGGATCAAGATTCGGCATCATAAACATCATCAATTATTTTATGTTTCATTAAGCTTATTATAGCACTACACAAAAGTTTTACAACAGGTAGTAGTTCGTTATTATCATTTCCATAAGAAAAACAAAAAATCTTTCTATCCGTTCTTATTCTGCGACCAGTATGTTAGAAAACGATTCTGAAATCATAAACAAAGTGGCACCCAATAGTATAGCTATATTCGCTTTGCTAACTTGATTTGTGTGCTTATCTTCTTTTTAAATGAGCCCTTAACCATACCGAAGGCCAGTCTGTTCTCCCATTACGCCTATATCTCATTGGCGTTCCTATCAGGGCACCACAGTCGTTACACGTAAGCTCTGGCATATGCCTGACGTATTTTATGTTCTTGGATAGATAGTTCCTTGGGTATAAAATTCGATTTACATAGCATCTAAGCAAAGGTCCAGGACCATCTTTTTGGTAGACTAACACCAAATTATCACATTTTTTACAGAATATGTCCGGGGCCTTTGAAGTTCCTCAGCGCATCCTACTGAATCGATCTTCCTTGAATTTGATCTTAATTTTCATACTAGTGTAGTTCAGTTAAGCATTAAAGCTATTTTGGATAAATATTCCTACATCAGAAATAGTCGCGGCTCCAGACAAACTTTTATGTCACTTTGTGTATGTCCCTCATTGTCTTGAAACCTAGATGTATTGAAGCTCTTACGTTTACGAACATATTTAGTTTATCGATTTCTTGCTCTGTGAACCACCCTGTTTTAGCATTTTCTTTGCTTGTTCTTATCTTTTGCTTAGGATTCTTCATTTCGGCGAGATAGAGCATATTAAAATGATAGTGCTCCGGACGATCTTTGTAAGGCACTCTTGTATAGGTTATTAGCACTGGCTTTGGCAGGTATTTCCTGGATTTTGATTTCGTTCCTGTGTCGCCTATTAATCTGATATCGATTCCTGTTTCCTCACGCACTTCACGGATTGCAGCGTCTGTAGGAATTTCATTCTCATCTACGTGGCCGCCCGGTTGTATCCAAATTCCTCCTAGTGCTTTGTGGTAGACAAGCAGTATCCTATTCTTGTTAAAAACAAAGCAGCCGGTTGCTATGCATTTCTTAACCATGCTTAGACTTAAGGGAACAACAAATTTAGCTTTTGTGAGCAAAGCGGCCACACTGCTTTGTTGGCGTGCTTTGAACCCCCGTTCTCTAAGTATTAATTCCCTATGCCTGAATGATATTGTTTGATAGAATTGGGTAAAAATGGTGCTGTCGTCATTTCTGTGCTTAGACTTTGAACTGCACCGGTTTCGGTTTTATCGCTTGGACCCCAGTAGTGCCAGCGCGTTCGCCTTCTGATAACACATATCTGCTTCTGTGTGCTGGCCTATCGCAGAGAGGGCGCTTCCTTTGTTGTACCATGCAGATGCAAACTTCGGAAACAGGGATATTACCATATTATATACTTCAAGCGCCTCCCCGAACCGTTTCATATCGTAGAGGACGTTTCCTTTGTTGTACAATATAGTTGCATCATTTGGATCCAGGGATATTGCCATGTTATATGCT
>JAJZEU010000100.1 GCA_021805625.1 Microcaldota archaeon | reverse complement strand
CAGTTTCGCGGCAGAGAATGCCGCGCCTATTCCGGCAGGGCCCCCACCCACCACAACGGCATCATATCCCAGAATGTCACCCTCTATGTGGGCGTGCGTTTTTGTAAAATAAATACTTTCCGCATGGAAACTAAATAACTTTGCGGGACGTCCTGAAGGACGTGGAACTCTCGCCTAAATATTAGGATTGCGGTTCTTCATAGCGCAGGCTCTGCGCGTCTCTGCGGCAACACAGAATCAAAAAATGAGCACGGGCAAGAGCCCGTGCGCAAATATCCGTTATCTTCTACTGTGCTGCACCTTTGCGGATGGCGCTGCTCCCTTTACAAGCAGGAGAGGGGATAGCAGCATTGCTACGAACTCTACCGCCAGCACTATCGATACACCTATTGCTATGGTGGCAAGGCTTCCGAATTCCACACCGAGAAATACCGGTATGAATGCCACTCCGAGGTTGGTAAACACGCTGTACATCGATGTAGCGAAGCCAGCCTGCGCGGGATCCGAAACATAGCGCGTAGTTGAGGTCATAGCCATCGACCAATATGCGTTTCCGAAGAACCCGAAGAAGAAGTATCCTATCGCTATCAGCGCCACTATGCTCGTGTATGAGAGGCTGAAGGACATTACCGCCACGAAGATGAACATCAGTGCGGCCGTGCTGACAAGTCCCAGTCTTATCCTCTTGTACTGCTCGAATATCGGCGGCAGTATTATTGCGCCGAGGGCAGATCCGAGGAATGCAAGTCCACCCAGAAGGCCTCCGTAAGCCAAAGCGCTGTCAACAGGCATTTGGTGCAATATCAGCACCGTCGAGCCTATGGAGCCGAACATCACAGCCATGGCCGATATCGCCAAGCCCACATACCAGTTCTTTATCATGCCTAGCTTGAAGACGCCATGCAGCGACCTTCCCTTGTAGAAGGTAGGGTAGTCGCGTATTCCGAAGAAAATCCATATCGCTGCTATTATCGCGAGTATCGCTGTTGCCCAAAGGGTACCCGACAATCCGAAGCCAGCGAACATGGAAGGACCTACAAATGCGCCTATGGCCATGCCAAGGAAAAGCATACCGACACTTATGCCTATGACTGTGTGGGACCTTCCCTTGAAGAGGGATTCTGAAACGCTTCCCACAGGAGCCATTGCAAGGGGGTACGCTATTGCTGCTATTATACCCATTATGAGGAATGAAATGTAGTTAGGCGAAAGCGCCCTGCCTATGAGACCTATCACAGAGATTATGGCTGAGATGTAGAGCGCGCTCTTGACTGTGAACTTGGCTGATATCCAGCCTGCCAGCAGCCCAAGCACTACCATGACATAGCCATAGGTGGTTATCAGAAGCAGTATGCTGCTAAGTCCTGCACCAAATGCGTGTATAAGTGCCGGGACCAGAGGCGCCAGCACGAACCATCCGAAGCCGATAGTCAGCAAGAGGAACCAGTATGGCGCAAGTTTTCTCCAGTTACCCATCCAATCACGCTAATACCTAACAAGGCAAAGCTTTTAAATATATTTAAAAAGACACATTGCTTCTACCCTCCCAGAAAGAAAACATCTGCCGGTACGGTCGCACTGCCGTCTTGCAGACAATCACTTCATACAGGTTCCGATATTGCAGGCTCGTTCTGCCAAAATAATAAGCAAAAGAGCCAATGCATTGATTATAGCTGCATTGCGTACGATGTTGCTGCTTCATTTTACCCAGAGCCATATCTGCATGCATTCCTTGCTGGGCATTCGCTGCACAGGGGCTTTGTCTTGCAGTATCTCTTTCCCAGTTCGACGAACTGGGCGTGGAAATCTTTGTAGAGCTCAAGGTTCCTTTCCATGCTGCCCTCCATCATTCCCTTGAGCTCGTCATACCTTACGTTTTCGCCGATGCCGTAGATCCTTCCCAGTATTCTCCTTGTGTAGGCATCCACAACGAAGACGGGCTTCTCTGCAGCATAGAGGATTATTGAATCTGCAGTCTCCCTGCCTATGCCGTTCATCTCAAGAAGCCTTTTCCTCAGCGTTTTGGCATCAGTATCAAAGAATTTCTCAATGCTGCCGTATTCTGAAATGGCTGCGAGCAATCCCTTTAGCCTCATCGCCTTCTGCCTGTAGAAGCCGCTTGATCTTATGAGTAATTCAAGTGCTGGGAGGTTCATGCCAGCAAGTTTTTCCAGATTCATTGCGTTTGCGGCCTTGATGCTGCCTATCGCCTTCTCAACGTTCTTCCACGAGGTCTGCTGTGTCAAGACTGCTCCGACTACTATCTCAAGCTTAGTATCTCCCGGCCACCAATCCAGGAAGCCGAACTCCTTTCTGAACGTGGAATAAAGGGATCGCAAGGCTAGCTTTCTCATGCAAACGCCTTGCAAATGATGCGCTCTTCAGAATTTTATCTCTTTTGGGTCGGTGCTGAACGGACCATTCAGTCAAAGGGGTCGTCTCCTCCTAGCACTCCTGGGTTCTTGCGCAGCAATTCTTCAAACTTCTCCCATGAAATGCCTGTATCTCCTTTGCGCCTCGCTATCTTTATTTCACGGATGAGAAACCTACCATCAGCAGCATTATTCCCATCAGCATCAGCATGATTCGATTTTATTTTTTTTGCCATAAGATCGCCGTGTTTATGCTTTGCAGTAAGATAGTTTTCGCTGCATGCAATTTAAAAGCAGTGCATTGGTTTGGCGATTGTCGTTTCTGATGGAAAACCAGTACTAGGCGCGTGGCGTTTCCAAGCTTCAGAGCTTCATCTCTCCCTTGTTTATCTTTGCTATTGCTTCCTTGGCGGATACGCCCTCGACAGTTATGTTCATGCTCTTGCACGTGCCGAGCACCTGCTTGACCTTTTCTGCGAGGCTGTTGCCGTATAGCACCGCTGCCTTTGACTCCGCTATCTTCTTGGCCTGCTCCAGCGTTATGTTGCCAGCCACTTCATCCTTAGACTTGGCACCCGCCTGCAAGCCAAGTTCCTTCAGTATCAGCGCGCTAGTAGGAGGAAATCCTACTTCTATCTTGTAAGCCTTGGTTGCTGCATCCACCGTGACCTTCACGGGCACCTTCATGCCCTCGAACGCCTTGGTCTTCTCGTTTATCTCGCCCACGATCTTCGTGACGTTTACGCCTGTTGGTCCCAGCGCTGGGCCGAAAGGCGGCCCGCCGCTTGCCTTTCCTCCTTCTATCAATCCGTTGATTACTATCTCCGCCATTCTTACACCGGCTCAGCTTTCTCTATGATTCTGGCTGTGTTGGACTTAGTCGTGACTGGTATTGGCACGGCCACATCCATAAGCTCCACAGTTATCTCGTCCTTTGCAGAATCTACCTTTATCACCTTTGCCTTATAGCCCTTGAAAGGTCCTGACAGGAACTCTACCTTGTCGTTGACTGCAATATCCTGCACCACATTCTTCACTTCCAGCATTTTAGAGAGGTCTTCCTCTGCCAGAGGCTTGGGAAGCATGCCTTTTACGTGGGGCTCGTTCATTATCAGGTTCCTGCACCCCACCTCATCCTGTGATTCTATTATCAGATAGCCGCGCATGCCCTCGACTACCACTATTGCATAGACAGGCATCTGCTCCTTCTCTACCTTGTTTTCGAGTATGTCTGCCGTTATCTTTTCCTGGCTAGATGTCACTCTTATTACGAAATACATTCAAAGCACTTCTTTCATATGCAATTTATGTGATTAAAGGTTTTAATATATTATACCTCAAGAGGTATTATGCTAGGGCTTAAAGTGAAGACAAAAGATGCCGAGAGGGCAAAGGAGTACCTGCTCAGGCACAATCTCTTCAACAGAAGGTACAGAGTATTTGGCAGAGGCTCATTTATATATCTACCGCTAGCTGCGACTTCCAAAAGTCAGCTTATGGAATTGAAGAAACTTGGGAGGGTAGGCATTATGGCTTTCCCCAGCACAATAAGAAGGCCAGGCAGCTATAGGGAGCTTCTGAAGAGTACGCTTGGCAAAGGGGGATATGCCAGCGTGGTAAAGGGCTACGACCTCCTTGGCAACATAGCTGTGATAGACGCTCCCAAGAGTATGGCAAAGAAGGTAGCAAAGGCAGTTATGTCATCGAACAGGAGCGTCGAAACCGTGCTCAGGAAGGAAGGCGCTGTGAAAGGAAAGTACAGGACAAGAGGCTATTCCCATGTGCTCGGGCTGAAGAGCTATGTTGCCGTATACAAGGAAAACGGGTGCATTTTCAGGTTTGACGTAAGAAAGGTCTTCTTCTCTGCAAGGCTTGCATACGAGAGGCTGCGCATAGCAAAGCTTGTAAAGAGTCATGAAACAGTGCTAGTGATGTTTGCAGGTGTGGGACCTTTTGCAATAGAGATAGCCAAGGCGCACGGCGATGCAAATGTTGTCGCAGTTGAGCTCAACGGAGCCGCATACAGGTCAATGCTCGAAAACATAAGGATGAACGGCATTGACAACGTAACGGCAGAATGCGGCGATGCCAAAAAACTTGGCAAGAGATACCGCAGCTTTGCTGATAGGATAGTCATGCCATTGCCCAAAGATTCCTATGCCTTCCTTGACGCTGTCAACAGATATGCAAAGAATGGATGCATGGTGCACTACTATGCCTTCGGAGAAACTGACAGCGCCTTTGAATATCATACAGGCAAGATAAGGAAGTTCTTCAGCAAGAGGAGGAAGAAGATTGTAGTCTTTGGGAAAAGGATTGTAAGACCATACTCGGCACATGAGATAGAGATTGTACTTGATTTTGCCATAAGGAAGCGCTGACTAGACCGTTGTGACGCTTGTTTTCCTGACTATTGCCTTCCCAATAAGAGTTTATGACATCCTCTCCCGACTGAAGGTTGGGAGATTCCCCTGCATTCATTCTGTATGGGTGTTTTGAGGTTTGTTTCTTTCACGAATTCACCACACTCGTGGTCTCTCGAACAAAAGGATTCTCACTGAGCCATTCATGTTCATTCCAATGAAATACCGCTGGATTTGCCAGAGCATCCACTACTCCTATTCCGCTTCCTTCCGATAGCGGGAGGAGGAGATACATTTTGCTGATGTTCAATGCGCCGTTTGCATCTGCATTGAATTGTTTCTTATACAGTTTACATCTGTATAAGCCCCTGCATACTCTTCACTTTTTTCTTTTCTTCTGCAATCCCTTTTTGTATTTACATTTTCTACTTTATATACCTTCTTATGTTCTTTTGTCGTCGTACGCCCTTATTCCTATCTCAAGGGTAGGAGTTTGCGGGCTTCTGTGTTCTTATCATTGCAAAAAAAGGTTAAGATTGGAAATACCAATTTTAGCAACTGAACATGGCCACGGAGCTCGCAGACCGATACGAACTGGAGCCCTACATAAGGCAGAGGATCAGGCTCATAAAGGACGACATAGAGAACATATTCGGCGAGGGAGAGGGAGGCAACGCCAAGCAGTTCAACCTCAGCAGGTTCGTCTGAGAGCATGCCTTACGGTGCGGTGTAGCCGGATGTCCATGCGCTTGTGTAGGCAACGTTTGTGGCGGTGCCGTCGTTATTATTACCAGAATAATCTTGCGCGTTGCCGTTCAGCGGCCACCAGCTGACAAGTTGCAATACCCCCTAAAACTTGAACCACCATTGCAGATTTCTACCCTTTTTAGGGGTAGAATAATAAAAAATCTACCCTTACTAAGGGAAAGGTTTAAGAACTTTTAAGACCATGATCTTCTGGTGTTTGTATGACCTCTGTCGAAGAACTCACTGCTGTAATCAAGGAACAGGAGGAAGGGATGCAGCAACTATTTAGAAAAGAAAGGATGATAAACAGGGACCTCATAATCAACCCAGAAAAGGTAGGTACTGGTGCAGCCTGTATCATTATAGGCCCACGAAGATGTGGTAAATCTGTGTTTGCCCTTCAGCTTGCAAACAAGGAAAACTTTGGTTATGTGAATTTCGATGATGAAAGGCTGAACATCAAAGCAAGCGAACTCAACAAGGTGCTTGAAGCAATATACACACTCAAAGGCAACGTCGAGTTGATGGTATTTGACGAGATACAGGAGGTATTGGGATGGGAGAGATTTGCTTCAAGGCTAGTAGACTCAAAAAGATTGATAATCACCGGAAGCAATGCCAAAATGATGAGCAAGGAGCTCGCCACGTATATGACAGGCAGGCACATCGATACTGAGCTGTTGCCGTTTGGATTCGCTGAATTTTTGGATTATAAAGAATTCAAAAAAGAGGCAAGCGGCATATACACAACATCAGAAAAGGCAAAGGTGGTCTCATTTTTAAAAGAGTACCTTGAGATTGGAGGTTTTCCCCTCGGCATAAAACTTGGCAAAGGCTATCTTGCCGATCTCTATAGGGACATAATCCAAAAAGATATACTACAAAGGCATGGGGTGCGAATGAGTGAAAAACTCAGCGACCTTGCCAGGTACCTAATTGCCGGATCTGCATCAGAGATTAGCTACAGCCGCCTTAGGAACATATTTGAAATAGCGAGCAAACACACAATCCAGGACTGGATATCATATATGGAGCAGGCGTATATCCTGTTCAAGATAGAAAGATTCTCATTCAAACTAAAAGAATCAATCATCGCGCCGAAAAAGATATATGCTATAGATCTTGGTCTGATGAACATGCTTGCTCCAGAGCACGATATTGGCAGGACCATGGAAACTTCGGTGGCAATAGAACTAATCAGGAGAAAGAGTTACCTTAAACTAGATGTGCAGATAAACTATTGGAAGAACCAAAGACACAACGAGGTAGATTTTGTCATAAGACATGAAAGGAAAGTACTAGAGCTTATTCAAGTAACCTATGCATCAACCTACACAGACATAAATCCCAGAGAGATAAATAATCTTCTTGAGGCATCTACCGAACTAAGGTGCAATAGGCTACGCGTAATAACATGGGATTATGAGGAGAAGAAAAGAAGGGAAGGCAAGGCCATAGCATTCATTCCGTTGTGGAAATGGCTCCTTCATAAGCAGTGACCACGCATCTACATCCTTTCCCAAACAAGTTATGGAAGAAAATGTTCTAAGGCGGCGTATAGCCGCTATACCAATTCGAAACAAAAGTTACGCCAGTAGGTACACCATTGTTGTTATTTCCGCTGTAGTCATTCGCGTTGCCATTGAGCGGCCACCAACCAACAAGATTCTGCAGGTCAATCGGCGCGCCGCCGATACCTTCGTCGTAGAGCGCTGTTACATCGTTCGCAGAGAGGGAGGTGTTGTAGATTTGGACGTCTGCAATCATGCCGTTGAAGTTGTAGCCACAGCCTGGGAGTTCACCTATGTAGCCGGTTCCGCCAGAATGCCCGTTGACACTACCGCTGAATGCGGTAGGGCCACCCACAAGCGCCGCATTCAGATACAGCCTTACGTAGCTCCCGTCAAACGTGCCTACAACAAACACCCACTCATTCACCGGATAAAAATGAGATGCTGTGTAGTAGTTGTTCGTATTGGCCACTCGCATGTTCCCGTTAGGAGTAGTGTCGAAGAACAGCTCATACTGAGAATTGCAGCTGTTCTGGTCGTATATTGCACCGTTTTCAACTGCAGAAGGATTTGCCCATCCTGCCACCGTAAGAGGCCCTGCTATGTTCAGATCGCTTTGCGTGCCGACGGTGATTACTGTGCTGCTCGCACCGTTGAAGTTCCCAACAAACTGCGGCAGCTCGCCGCTGCACACGCCCTCGAGGTTGATGAAGCTCGTGCTGCCAGGTCCGTTCGGCCTGAAGACCTGGCACGCTCCGGGCGGCGCCTTCGGAGCGAAGTTCGTGCTGTTGAAGACTCCAAGCTGGAAGAGCGCTGCGAGCACAACGGCTATTATAAGTATGGCCCAGCCGTAAGTCATTAGGTATTCCATCGCACTTTGTGACTTCGCACCAGCTATGCTAGAATAAGCGCGGCTCTTGTGTGTGTGTCTAGTCTGCGCGACGTGATGTCGTTCGTCCCTGCGTCAATCCTTTTCTGTCGCATCAAATAGCGTATATCAGACAAACTTTATAATCATTGCCCCCGCGCGAGGTTTGGGTAAACGGGGAGGATAAGAAATAATTGGAACTCTGTACCTACCTTGGGCCAAGCGGTTACTTGAGCAATTCCTGCATCATTATTGGCTATATTATTTCTATACCTTCCTTTAGCGCCTGGCTTACCAGTGTTACGCCCTTTGAGGCTTTGATGAATTCCTGTTCGGTGTAGTCTATGAAATCTATTGGCTGTTTTATGCCCTGTGAAACATGCCATTCGAGCAGAAGCTTGCTCACGAGCTTCCTGATGGGCTTCTTCACCACGATAATCAAGTCTATGTCGCTGTCTGGTCTCGCCGCCCCAACTGCCGAAGATCCAAAGAATATCATCCTTTCGATTCCGTATCTGCCTTCGACCCTGTCCTTGAATCTTTTTATCTCATTTATAGTTTTAGAGTTGACTTTGCCCATTCCAAAACACCTTCGCACTTTCCAAGCGCGTCTTCGGCTTCTTCATCGTTGACCATCTTCGTGATCGGGTATCGAG
>JAJZEU010000109.1 GCA_021805625.1 Microcaldota archaeon | reverse complement strand
ATCGAAATTTCTCCGGGTTCGCTACCCCGTGCCTGAAGTACGCTATGTTGTCGCGCTTGTCCTCATAGACGGTCACGCTGTCGTATTTATCTGCGAGACCGTTCAGCTTGCCCAACTTCCACTCCTCGTCTCTGCCGTAGGCCAGCTCGTTCTCGCGGAATATTATCCTGTGGAAAGGCACCCTGTACTTCCTCAGCAGCATCATCGTCTCCCTCTTGATTTTCGCTGGCCTTGCGGTCAGTATCAGTATGCTAATTTTCGAATCCTTCCATTTCGATAGCATGCCTATGAGCTCCCTGTTCGGCACAGAGAGATCGGCGTATTTCGAGAATGCCACGTCGTAAGTCCTTCCCCTCAGCTCCTTGGGTCTGAGCTTCCTTAGCTGCGTCCTCGAAAGCCTGTGGCCTATGACTTCTATAGACGCGGCCTCTACGCACCTGCGCACGAAGAAGAGCGTATCGTCGAAATCAACTATCGCGACGCTCTTCTTTCTGCTCATCCGTCCACCCCTATCTCCTTCAGCGAGGTCCAGCCCTCCTCGTTGAGGCCCAGGAACCTGTCCTGCCTTTTCAACGGCTTCTCCTTAGCGAATATCACGTCCCTGAGGCTTATAGGTATGCCCGGAGCGACCTTCGTGCTTCCCTCTATGCGGACGTAATTGATGAGTGCGCCGGATATGGACGCACTAGTGGCGCGGTGAGTGCCGTCTACTATCTCTGGTATGCCCCCATTGACCGAATTCTCGATCAGTGACCTCGCGTTCTGCACGAACTCCTTCAGCGTGGTTTTTACTGCCGCCCCATCCACGCTCTGTATTTCCAGCTCATCCCCGTTCTCCAGCCTCGCTTGCGCAGTAGCGAGCGCTCTCGAGAAGCGCTCCTTTGGCATGATCTCTACTATCGGTGGCAGATATATCGCCTTGTAGGTCTCGCTTCCGATAGAGTAGCTAAGCATGCACGGAGGGGCGTTAGATATGCCGCGGAAGCCAGATCCCCTGAAGAAGTTGCTCAGAGAGTGCAGGTTCGCTATGTTGTTCAGCTCTATGAAAGTCTGATATCCGACCATGCCAACGGGCTCCAATACCCCCTGCGTTATGTTTGCGTTGGAGTATATCTCCAGTCTCCTAGGATTCCTGGCGCTGCGAAGCAGGCCGATGAGCGTGCTTTCCTCTATGACCTCGAGTGACGGCCTCAGGCCACCGTTCTCCTCAAACAGGATCGATACATCCTTAGCACCGATGAACGCAGTTGCGTCTTCCGCCTGCCTCCTCAGGAAGGTGTCGTACTGCACCCTATTGAGGAAGACCTGCGGCTCTATGTATAACGTGAACTTCGTGCTATGATAGGCCGCCCCCATACCACCACCTCTTAGGAACCGGGTATGGTGTTGCCTGCCAAGTTATTTACGCTGTTTGCCTGTTTTCATTTCTCGTTCTGGCTGGTTTAGGAGCATCATACATATGTTAGCCACGAATCAAATTCTATTTTCTTGCCATGCACTGTGCTGGAGTATGCATCTGAGAGCGCAAGCGTCATCGCCCCGGGCCTCCCACCGCCCTTCTTGACGGAGTCTACTGATATTATAGGGGTAATTTCTGCCGCAGTGCCTGCAAAGAATGCCTCATCGCAGGTATAGAGTTCTTCCCTATGCACTTCCCGCTCCTCCACTTCAATGCCGATGCTTTCAGCAAGCCTTATTATTGTACTCCTTGTTATGCCCATTAGTATGTCTGCACTCCTCGACGGCGTTATGAGCTTGCCATCCTCTACAAGGAAGATATTTTCTCCAGGTCCTTCAGCCACATACCCGTTTGCCGAAAGCATTATTGCCTCGTCTGCCCCCGCGTTCCTTGCCTCCAACGAAGCTATGATAGAGTTCGCGTAGTTCCCGCTTGACTTGGCCTCCGGCGGCATTATCAATGAATTCATCCTGTGCCACGATGAGACTTTGCATTTTATCCCCTTGTCTTTGTTATCGAAATAGCTCCCGAAAGGTACCGCGGCAATGATGACACTTATCTTCTTGCTGGCTGTGCCAAGGCCAATGCGCGCATCGTCGTAAAATGCGAACGGCCTTATATATGCCTCGGCAAGTTTGTTTTTCCTAAGGGTTTCAACAATCGCCTTTCTGATGCCAGCCTGTGAAAAGCCCAGCCTGATGCCGTATATCTCCGCGCTGTTGAAGAAGCGTTTCACATGCTCATCTAGCCTGAATACGGCAGATCCCTTGCTTGTGCTGTATTCTCTGATGCCCTCGAAGATACCGCTGCCATACTGCAGGGAATGAGTAAGGACGTGCACTTTCGCATCCTCAAACTTTACAAACTTCCCGTTGTACCAGATATATTGTTGCATGATTAAGTACTAAACGAATAAAGATTTAAGAGTTCTTTGACATTGCATGAAGAACGCTTACCTCGCTTCCATCATCGCCAGAAACCGGAAGCTTACCCCTTTCGAGAAAGCCGTGCTTTGCAAGACAATGGAGGTAAAGCGCGGCGACACTGTCACATATGCCGAGATTGCCGAACTGGTCGGAAACAGAAAGGCATCTAGGGCTGTCGGCAATGCTCTGAACAAGAACCCCATTCCATTTTTTGTGCCGTGCCATAGAGTCGTGAGCTCCAGCGGCCTTGGCGGCTACAAGTACGGCAGTTTCGTCAAGAAAATGCTACTGGGCATAGAGAAGCTTACAGGCTAGCTCCTGCCTATGCTTCTCACCATGCCAATACCGTAGCTTGGCTGCACGTAGCGCACCCTAACAGCTATTATGCTTCTGAATGCGCTTACGCCAGCCCTTGTCAGTTCCAGTGGCTTCCCCTCCCCCCTTGAGCCGAACTCAAGCAGACCCTGCCTCTTCAACTTTTTGAGCGTGTACCACACTGTGCTTTCCGAGATGTCATATTTGTCGTGAATGTATAGCACGAAGCTTGTCGCGCTGGTCATATGCTCGTATCCTATCTCGCTTAGGACCACGCAGGTCTTCTCGTCTCTAGCCTGCTCTTCCATTTTTTTGCCATACTCTGGGTATATTGCGTGCACAAGGACCACCAAAATAAGTTTTTTTCAGCAGACCCTTATGCGGCTGTTGACCTGTTGCCTATGCAGCTAATGTCCATTAGGAAAGAGACCCAGTACTTGGGATACAAATGCGCATGCATCTGCTCTAGCTGCATATCCAAACCTGAATCTCTTTTGACTGACATGATATTTAAAGCTTATCTGCAAATTCTAATCTGCGTGCTTACATGCTTTTGGATTTAATTAGGATTCTCCTGCTGCTAGCAATAACGCTTGCATACGCTCTCTTCGACATCTTCAACAAGAGGAATGTCCCTGACCTCTTCGCGTATGTGTCAGTTGCCGTGGGCTTGGCCATTACGCTGACTTATTCGCACAGTACCATACTCTTCAGCCTTATGATAGCAGCGGTAATAGCAGCCATAAGCTACTTCCTCTACAGGGCGGGCCAGCTCGGCGCGGGGGACGGCTTCGAATTTGTTGCAATATCCCTGATAATGCCGTTGCAGGGCAGTGCAGCCATTGTATCTGCAAGCCAGTTCAGCATGCCTTTCATTCTTTCCGCCTTCGTAGCCACAGGCGTAATTGCGGTTTGGGTGGCTCCGATATACTACCTTTCAATCCGCAAGAAATCCCGCCTCGCAGTAAGCGGCAACGACATACTGAAGGGGGCGTCTGTCTTCCTCTCCTACATGATACTGCTGCTTCTGTTCGTCTACCTGTTCGGATTCCGCTATATGAGTGCGCTGATAATTCTGATTATAGGGGTGCCATCTGCATTCATAGCCATTTACGCCAGGCGCATAAACGAGAGGATGGTGGAGCCCGTCTACCCTAATAAGCTCGAGCCAGGCGACATGATTGCAATAAACCTGATGAGCGATGCAGACATAAAGTTCTTCAGCCGCAGATCAGAGCATTTCGGCAGGCTGGTGACGAAAAGGCTGATAAATGATATAAAAAGGGCGAAAAAGACCCTGCCGGTATACAGGAGGGCGCTGCCGCTTGCAGCCATCATCTTCTTCGGGGTTGTGGCTTCGCTGCTGTTCGGCGACATACTGCTGCTGCTGATCTGACTGCATCGCGGCATTCCCTGCATACGGCATATTCACGGCAGCACTTTTGCATAGATTTATAAAATCCACAATGCATGTAAACACGGTGAAGGGATGAAGTACGCCAGGACCCATATAAAGCGCTTCTGGGCATTCCAGAACAGGCGCGCCCTGGGCATTTCTTTCCTATCGTTCGCGATAATCTTCGGCATAGGCATTGTATTTACCGTCATATTGAACCAGTTCTTCATGTACAACCCCATGAACATCTTCTTCGCATGGATCTTCCTGCTGGCACTTGCATCTATAATAGTGGTCGTGAGCCTGACCAAGGCGCATATCCATATCGCGAGCGCGATGAACAAATCAGAAAGGGTAGAGCACTCCAAGTACGTCGGAAGGTTTCTCATCGTGATGATTGCAGGGATAATCGTTTTCATGCTGCCTGTGGTGTTCGCACCGCTGGCTTCGTCGCTGGTGATGCTCTTCAGCATAGGGGGCATACTCATGGTGCTGTATCTCGCAATCTCGCTGATCTTCAAACACAGGTATCATGAAATAGCGATAGCGTCGCTTCTAATCTGGGCCTCCTTCCTACTGGCGCTCTTCGTGATAGGGCCGCAGTACTACTATAACCCGCCGCTCTTTGACGCGGCTTCTTTCCTCGTTGCATCTATTGTAGTGTTGGTAATCTTCTCTGTGACCGGCATGGCCATGCTTGTGCATAGCTCAAATGAGTTCATAAACGAGTTCATGCAGATCTACAAGATAAAATGAGGCTATTGCTTCAGCTCGCAGAATAAGGATCAGAGCAGCTTAAGCGCCCTGGTGAATGCGTCTATCTCCGCTTCTTTCCACGGTCCAACGCCGAGGGCAGTCTTTGTCCCCGGAGGCAATTCCGTAAGGCCGGCATCGCTCACCAGTGCGCACGGAACCCCCTTGTATGAAAATGCAGCGTAGAGCTTCTTCAGCGCCTCTTCGTCAGACACCTTCAGCACAATCTTCTTCTCTCCTTCGTCTATCCATGCCTTCGCAATCCTGCTGTCCTTTTTCTCAGCCTCGAAGTAGCTCATGAGCGAAGCATGCGCTCCCTGCGCCACCATCTTGCCCCTGCCCATCTCAAGGTCGCTCCTAAGTATTATTACCTGTTTCAGCTCGTCCACAGCAGCACTTCTCATTCAACCCTTTTAGCAGTTTCGCTAAGCCTAATCTGCGCATTCCGCAAAATAAGGATTATTTGTATCGGATTGCCGGGCTTGCTTTGTCGCCTGCATGCTGGAAGCCAAGGTCCTGTTTTGCTGCCTGCCCTGTCGTCTGCAATGGTATTGTCATATCCGCTTCCCTTATATTTTCTACCCTGCCCCTGCACATCTCCCGCAGTTCCCCGGCGTTCATTGCCACATTCGTGTAACCCAGCTTCCTGAATAACTTCCCGAATACTCCATTGTGGCCGTATCCTGCCCACATGATGTAGTTTCCGTTCTTCCTCCCCTCCCTGACCTCCCGTATGAGGCTGTCGTTCACAGAAATGTCGATGCTGTATCCCTTTTGGGTTTCCTCATCTTTCGAATGGATTACTTCGGGAACCCCTTCAGGATCCATAATGCCGTCGCTTTCGAGCCTTGCCCTTATCTGCTTCTTGTGGTTGTTCCTCGTTGAGCAGACGATCCTTACGCCCTCTTCTGCATAATCGCGTATTATCTTCTTGAAATTCTCGTCCACATGGGACGTATCTATTTCGTTTGAGGCATTTGTCCCCATCCCGAACAGATCCACGAAAACAAAGCCCATGTACAGCAGCGACCTTACCGCCAGATTATTCGACCTGAACCTCTTTTCTATGAACTGGACCAAGCTATCCCTCAAGGTGCCGTCCCAGTCCATTCCTATCACTGGTCTTCCCTGCTTATCCATAGCCAGAGGATTCGAAGGCAGATTTTTAAATAGTTGGCATGGCATATCACTATTGTCTAAGTAGTGGTTCAGTGCAGGAAGCCCCGGAGTTCATAACCAAATTGATTAGGGAGTATTACAGGAATGCTGCGAACATAGCCCCGGCAGCAATAGAGCAGCGGGAGTTCGGTTTCGGCAACTACGAGAAGAAGATATCACAGCGGCACTTTGCCTTTGGCAGCGAGAAGGAGCTGAAGGGATACCTGGTCAAGAACGCGCCCCCCTATGTCTCTTACTCCGCGGCTTACTACAGGTATCCCGATGCAAGGCCCATGGAAACGAAGGAATGGCATGGAGCCGAGCTCATATTCGACCTCGATTCCACCGAGCTGAACCTGCCGTGCCAGAAGGAGCACGGCTCCATATGGGTGTGCAAGGACTGCCTGCAGGGCATAAAAGATGAAACGATAAAACTTATAGAAGACTTCCTAATACCTGATTTCGGCTTTTCAGAGCAGGAGATATCGATAAACTTCAGCGGCAACCGCGGCTACCACCTCCACATCACGAAGCCGTCGGTGCTGAAACTCAGCGCTGACGCAAGGAAAGAGATAAGCAATTACATTTCTGGCATGGGGATGGACTTCTCGGAATTCTTCCCTACAAGCGGCACGCGCGGCGCCAAACTCGTAGGCCCAAAGCCTGACGATGCGGGCTGGGGAGGCAAGATAGCAAGGAGTTTCGTTGCCAGTCTGGAAAAGGGGCCAGAGAAGCTTGCCTCGCTGGGAATAGATTTGCCTACAGCGAAGAAGCTCTACGCCAAGCGCGCCCTGATAGAGCTGGGCATAAAGGGCGGCAACTGGGACATGGTCTACATAAAGAAGAAGACGGAGTTCTGGAAAAGGATATCAGACAAGCAGGCAATAATGCAGAGCGACATGATAGACAAGAGCGTGACCGGAGATACGAGCAGGCTGATAAGGCTGCCAGGAACAATCCACGGGGAAACAGGCCTGATTGCTAAGAAGATAGGCTCGCTCGAAGAGCTGAAGAAATTCGACCCGATGAAAGACGCCATAGCTTTCAGGAACGGGGAAGGCACCGTGGAAGTGGAAAGCGCAATGGGATTCCAGATGAACGGAAGGACTTTCGGCCCATACAAGCACGAGCATGTAAGGCTCCCCACATATGCAGCTGTATACCTGATACTCAAGGGCGTTGCAAAGGTGCCAAGCAAGCATCAGCAAGCACCTGCATGAGTCCTATGATAAGCTTTTTATTCTTGCATCACTAATACTTTGTATCGCATAAAGTCACTGTGCTTTCTCTGCTATCGGCTCAAATTTTATGCAATTTTTGGTGCGCATATGGGATCGTACAAATACATAAACGAGACATTTCAGAAGGAGTACAAGGAAAGGAGCCAACTGTTAAAGGACAGGATTTCAGCATGGTCAAAGGAGTCTCCAGTGCTTAGGATAGAAAGGCCCACGAATCTGGCAAGGGCTAGGGAGCTCGGCTACAAGAGCAAGCAGGGCGTCGTGATGGCGAGGGTCAGGGTTGCTGGGGGCCTTAGAAGGAGGAGGGCTGTTGCAGGCGGCCGCAAGCCTTCAAGGAGCGGCCAGTTCTTCTCATATGACAAGTCACTGCAGAGCATTGCTGAGGAACGCGCAGCAAGGAAGTTCCTCAACTGCGAGGTGCTGAACTCATATTACGTCGCGCAGGGCAACAACTACAAGTTCTTCGAGGTCATACTTCTTGACAGGAACGGCCCTTCAATAAAGAGCGACAGCGTCTACAGCGGCGTGGTGGGAATGCACGGCAGGGCCTACCGCGGCCTTACCTCTTCAGGAAGGAAGCACAGAGGCATGCTGAGGAAGGGTTTCGGAACCGAGAAGAACAGGCCTAGCGTACGTTCGGGAAAGCGCGGCCTTCAGAACGTGTGACTCCATGCGCGCCAGTATGATAATCAAAGGAAGGGTACAGGGCGTAGGATACAGGAATTTTATAAGGATCAATGCGCAGCGGCTTGGCATCAAGGGAATAGTGAGGAACAGGGGCGACGGTTCAGTAGAAGTATTTGCGGAATGCAGGGATGCCTTGCATGCCAGGCAATTCGCAGATGCTATTGCAAAGGGCGTTTCCTCAAATGCCGAAGTGAGCAGCTTGGAGTTCTTTGAGGAGGGTGGCACAAACTACAAAGGTCCATGGAAGGACTATCACGGCAGTTTCATAATAGATTACAGGAAGCATGAGTGAATGTACAAAGCATCGCTTAAGATAAAAACAGAGGATGCAAAACTCTTCGAACCGTTAGACCCGCCCAGATACAAAAGGAGCAGAGTGGCAACGAAGAAGGAAAAGAAAAAGATAACGTTCGAGATAGAGTCGGATGACGCGGTGGCGCTTGTCGCGACGCTGGGCAGCATAGTGAAGCAGCTTGCTGTGGTGAGCAGCGTCATGAGCTTGGTAAAAAAAGCAGCGGGGAAGAAAGGCGGCAGTGGTGCATCACACATGGCAGCAAGCAACCATCAATAAAAAAGAGTCATTACTGGATCGGTTGCCGG
>JAJZEU010000032.1 GCA_021805625.1 Microcaldota archaeon | reverse complement strand
TTTATAGTTTCCACTATCCATGTTATCTCGTCTTTGCGGCCTGACGGCCGCATTGACAATAGTCGGAAAGAAAAGTTTACAAAATCAGGAGCTTTTTCATCGCCACGCCTGAAGGCGTGAGTTTTCGAAGCTCATCATAATAAAAATGTTTGCGGCGGAAAGCATATCATGCTACTGGCACTATCGATAACGCTTCACCAGCTTCTGAATCTAACCTACGGCAGCATCACTTCGATCGCTGCGAGCTATGGCTACATTGCGCTTGTGGCACTGATGATACTAGAAGCTGCATCATTCCCTGTGCCGAGCGAGGTTGTGCTTCCGGTCTTCGGTGCCCTTTCTGCCTCAGCGTTATATGGCCTGAACGTTTACACTGTGCTGCTCCTTGTATTCATAAGCAGCTTGGTGGGCATGGCCATAGACTACTATGTCGCGTACTTCCTTGGAAAAGAGGTAATCTACAAGCACCTCCATCTCTTCCATATAAGGAAGGAAAGCCTCGAGGCGTTCGAGAAGTGGTTCGTCAACAACGGAAACGCCGCCGTGTTCGTATCCAGGCTTCTTCCTGTGATAAGAGGCCCTATAAGCTTCGTTGCGGGATTTGCAGAGATGGACCAGAAGAGGTTCTATGCATACTCGATGCTTGGCTCCATAATCTGGGATACGGTGCTTGTTGCCTTTGGATATTTTGCTATAGGAAGCGGGAGTAGCGCCATGGACATCCTCATCGCAATAGGCATATTTGCGACAGTTGTATACGCCATATACCACTACGCTATGAAGGAGATAAGGAAAGAGTCCCCCAGGTCTTAGCAGCGGATTATTTTGCTTTGCCTTCTTCCGGCCTGGTCTCTATGACGTGGCTCTTGACTATCTTTATCAGCTGGTCTATCGCCCTTCTTATCTCGGCTTCCGTCTTTGCGCCCGTGCATATAATCTTTCCATTCTTGAAGAGGAGAAGTGCGGTCTTTGGTTCGTGTATCTTGCAGATTGCGCCAGGGAACTGTTCAGGTTCATAATCGACGTCCGTTGAAGCCTTAGCTATGCCATAGAGATCGAGATCCACGCCCAGATCTGCGCTAGCGACAATGTTTTCAACCCTGAAGTCTGGCCTTGGAAGAATATGCTTTCCTGCCATTGAACCACAATCATAATTGAAAAGATATTTATATATATTCGCCTAATGGAAGATTACAAAATTCAATGGCGTATTAGCATGACCAAGCGTTCACACGGTTTGTTTGCAGGCAGGACAAGACACCTCGCAAGGCACCACAAGCCATCAAAGCTCAGCATAACGAAGCTCATCAAGAGCTTCAGCATAGGGGACAAAGTCGCGATAGTGCCGAAAGGAAACTTCCGCGACATACCGCATCCGAGGTATAGGGGAAGGGTAGGTACGGTAAAGGAGAAGAGGGGTTCGGCTTACGTGGTTGAGGTATGGGTGTCGAAAAGCACAAAGAGGAGCATTATAGTCCCGCAGAGGCACCTTGAGAGGCTCTGAACTGAGTATTTTAACTCTGCATAGCGGGAAATCCGCACGTATATTCCTTCAATACTCAGCTTACCTCCAGAGAAAGAGGCAACACCTTCCTGTTCGGGGTGGAGCGAAGCTACACCGCAAGCTGAAGCACGGTCTACTTCGACAACATAACATTCTCAAAGAGATAGACAAGCATGAGCAGGCAGCAAACGGAGCCAGGTGTGCACTGGAGCAGAAAACCATTTATGCTTTTCTTTGACAGTATAGCATGACACCATGCGCATAACACACACACACACACACAAGAGCCGCGCTTATTCTAGCATAGCTGGAGCGAAGTCCCAATCCGCCATGGAATACCTCATGACCTACGGCTGGTCCATACTGATAATAGCAATAGTACTCGCAGCGCTCTTCCAGCTTGGAGTCTTCAACAGCACGAACTTCGCGCCGAAGGCGCCGCCTGGCGCCTGCCAGGTCTTCAGGCCGAATGGACCAGAAACAACTTCGTTCATCAACCTCGAGGGCGTATGCAGCGGAGAACTGCCGCAGTTTGTTGCACAGTTTAATGGGGCGAGCAGTAGCATCATCATGGGGACTGTTGGACTGCCGACTGGCTCATCTGCTAGATCTGCCTTTGCATGGATTTATATGCGAAGCTATGCTTCTGTCATCTATGCAATATTCAGCTATGGCACCGCCACAAACGAACAACTATCCGAATTAGGGACAAGTTGTAGTGATAAGGTATACTTAGGTGGCTACGCAGACGATGCTTGCTCTACATTTGCTCCTACAATAGGTGCTTGGTATTTCGTAGGTTATACTTATGCAGCTGGTTCTACATCCCCGACTTTGTATATGGATGGACAGTCACAGAACATACCGCTCAATGGTGGCCTGCCTTTAAATACTGTAATTTCATTTTCCACCATAGGCTCACGTGGAAGCTATGGAGGATACTTCTTCAACGGACTAATCTCCAACGTCCAAATCTACAACACCTCCCTCTCTGCGAACGATGTAACTGCGCTCTACAATGAGGGCATCGGCGGCGCGCCTATAGACCTGCAGAACCTTGTTGGCTGGTGGCCGCTTAATGGCAACGCCAACGACTATTCCGGCAATGACAACAACGGCGTGCCGACCAATGTTGACTATACAAGCTCGTGGACTGCTGGATACTCGGCACCGTGAACTTGAACCTGCCTCTTCCGATTTCACATAGGCTATACGCTTAATCTATATCTGGAGGCTATCCAGTTCCTCCTTAGGCGTTAGTGTTTTGATTAGCTTTGAGCTATTATCCCGCTGTACATTGTCCAGACTGACAAATTTGCATCCATATTGGTGCGCCACGGCTACGTATAAGGAATCAGCACCGCGTAGTTTATATTCTGCTGCCAACTCGGCGGCTTGAAGGGACAGTTCCTTGTCTATCGGGATGAAAGTAAAATTCGGGACCTCTATCAATGAGCGTATTAGTGACTTTGCATTTATGCCGCTTCCTGTGCCACGAGATATGGCGCTTGCCACTTCGGGAATGACGATGTTTGGGAAGACGACAAGAATCCGGTTTTTATTTATATACTCCATCAATGCTAGGCTGAACTCGTGAAGCGGTTCCTTCTCCACTATGGAATTGACGACCACGCTCGCATCTAAGCAATACAATTCATCTCCTTGAGGTAGATATAAGTTCCCAGCTCGGCACCTTTACCTTCCACGTCCTGCTTATAGTCCTGCCTATCCTCTTCATCTTTGCCCAGGCTCGGGGCTCTTTCTTCTCCATCTCGGTATTAAGTATACCCTTAATGAGCATCTGCTCCTGGCTGTTTTGCTGCTTCATAATATCCAGTATATCATTGCTTACAATATTAATAGATGTTTCTATACTTTTCCGAGCCTGTAGAATCCCTCAGTAATAGGAGCTTATCCAAATAGCCTATCATATAATTTCCCATGCTCAATCTCCAACGTCCAAATCTACAACACATCGCTTTCCCAGCCTGAGATAACCGCGCTCTACGATGAGGGCATAGGCGTCGCGCCAATAGACCTGCAGAATCTTGTTGGCTGGTGGCCACTCAACGTCAACGCGAACGACTATTCAGGCAATGGCAATGATGGCACCGCCACCAATGTCATATACACAAGCCAGTGGACGAGCGGCTATACGACGCCATAGCAAACGTGCCAGCCGGCGCAAATTACAAAAAAGATATGCTGGGAAAATGGATGTTTGTTGGGCCCAACCTTGTCCCATTTATGGTACCTCTGCCAAACACCACTGCATTCTTCGGCCTGTAGGCCTTCATGAAGCTTTGCATGCTTCTCTCCACGACCGGCTTTTTGAGAACCGTCCGCTTCACTTCGATGGGGGTTAGGAAGTTTGGAGAGCCAAATACAAAATCCACTTCCGCCTTAGCCGTCGTGCGCCAATAATTGATGCTCTGCGTCGGCGCGGCAATGAGGTGGAGCTCGGTGGAAACGAAGTTCTCGAACAGCCTGCCTGAATCCTCCCTTTTGTCCAGAGCGTTGAAGTTCTGGACTATGTAGTTCCTAATGCCGGTGTCCAAGAAGTACAGTTTTTTGTTCTTCCTTAATTCTGTGAGGCGGTTTTTATAGAACGGAGCTACAAGGCGTATTATGTAAGTGTCTTGCAGTATGCTAAGATACCGCATAAGCTTGGAGTAATAAAGACCCGTGTCAGCGCTTATGCTGTTGTAATCTAGAAGGTTGCCCATGTTCAGGGCAAGGTTCAGTATCGTTTTTCTCATCGACTGTGTGTCTGTTATGCCGAATATGCCGGGGATGTCCTTTTCCAGATAGGTTATGTATATGTTCTTGAGCACCTCGATTTTCTTCGGGGCGCCTTCGCTCATGACCACAGCAGGGTAGCCCCCAAAGCGTATGTACTGCTCTGCATGGCTTTCCACCTCGGCCACAGACACCTTGTCGAACCTTGGCTTCTTCCCCTTCAGCAGTAGGCCGGCGATTTCCCTGTGGTTTGCGGAGAATATGGCGTAGAGCCTCTGGTTCTCGTGCCTCAGGTACTCGGCGAAGCTGAGGGGCAAAAGCTCGTACAGGAAAACCCTGCCGACAAGAAAGGTCGCTATCTTGCTGATGTCCAGGGTGGACGACCCTGTAACTATGAGTTTGATGTCGGGTACAGAATCATACAGAAGCTTGAGCCTCTTGCCCGCCTGCTTATCATACTGCACCTCGTCAAGCAGGAAATAGTGTTTTCTGCTCCCCTTTACAAACGTGGACAGATACGCACGTGGGTCCTTTGCAAACTCGTCAAGCACGGCCGGGTCCTCGAAACTCAGTTGCGTTATGTCGTCCTCATCCGTCCCTTTGTCCAGGAGCCTGGCCCGAAGCATTTCCAGCAATGTGGTTTTGCCAGACTGCCTTGGGCCTCGTATTGCAACTGCCTCCTTCCTGTCCATATTGCTCATTAACGTATCCAGGAGGTCCCTTGCGATGAGCTTCTCTTGCATGCTTATATTATTGTGTAATAAGTTTAAATATCTATCGCATTAAAATTTAATAATAATCAGTAAACGCGTTTAACGCTGCTGGTCTGACAGGCTGGTGGCCTCTCAACGGCAACGCCAACGACTACTCCGGCAATGGCAACAGCGGCGCGACGCCCAATGTTGACTACACAACCTCCTGGACATCCGGCTACAGCGTCCCGTGATATGCCACGTAGCATGTTTCTTCAAGGAAGATGCGATGCGAATGCGGTAATATAATGGACAGAGATTACAATGCCTCTATAAACATAATGAATCCTGTGAGGGAACCGCTATGCCAAACGGCATAATCTATAGCAATATATGAAGCCCACAGGCTTCAGCCGCGGGTATTTCACCCTAGGCCACGAAGGAGTAGAACATTATTATGCCCACTAGTATCAGCAGCATACCTGCTATCAGGTGGAGCTTCCTGATGTTCTTCTCCCTGAAGGCAGACGCTTTTTCTACGCTCGTAAAGCTGAAGTACACCAGTGCGGTTATTACAAGCATTGGCAGTATGAAGAGGAGGTTGTAGTAGGCGAGCCAGATGGCCGCTGTGCCTAGCGGAAGGCTCTTCAGCAGGCTGCCAGCCACGAAGTACGGGCCGGTTATGCACGGCAGCAGGAACGCCGTTACAAGCACGCCTGCAATGAATGCGCCAGGGATGGAGGCTAAACTGCCGAGCACGCTCTTCTCTATGGTTGCGAGCATCCTTGGCCTCCACTTCCTTGGCACCTCCATCACAAAGCCCATGCTACCGTAGGCGAAGTAGTCCTTGAGATTGAGTATGCCGAGCAGTATCGCAAATGCGCCGAACGCACCGTAAATGTATGCATTGCTCAAGCCCGTAAGGGCTAGGGCAGCCTTTATGCCAGTGAGCAGGAGCAGGCCTATTATCAGGTAGAATATGAATATGCCAAGAGCGAAGGCAAAGCCGCAAAGCAGCAGGTTGCGTCTCTTGTTCGGATCCCGCATGAAGAGCGTTGACAGCAAAAAGATTAGCACTGCAAAAGCGCACGGGTTTATGGAGTCTACGAGAGCTAAGCCTGTTATCTCGAAAATTGTAAGCCCGCCGAGATTGCCAGAACCTGGATTCATGACTGGCGTGCCGTTCTTTGCAAACGCGGCAATGCTCTTTGAAAGGAATGATATGCATGATGCGTCGCCAACGCAGTATGTGTTGTTGACGAAAAGAATCGGAACAACGCCATAATCGGACTGAGGGACCTTGTAGTAGCCAAGGTACCGTGACAGTGCAGTCTGGTTGGCTATGGCGTTTATGTATGTGGTCCTTATGTCGTATGTGGAGCTTAGGTTCATTATGAAGCTATCGAGCGCTTCGCAGTGCGGGCAGCCTGGTGCGTACGCAAAGGCTATGTATACAGGCATTCCCATCTTGCCTGTTGCGTTTGTGTATATCGTGGTGACTATGCCTGTGCCCTGGCCGTTGATGCACGATCCAGTCGTGAGATTGCAAGTGGAGTTCGGCTGCGCAACAGCAATAGGAATAAGAAGAAGAAGCAACATCGCCATCGCAGCGTATTTTGAAGCGGCCATGCACTAAAGGTCATTCTGCATGGATTTCGGCAGCTACGAGCTGCAATGATCTGTTGAAGCGTTGAGATGCTTTTTTCTACCATCCGCTCCCTTAAATATGTTCTGCTTTGTGGGGCCTTGCATAATTATATTGCAGCCTGCACATTGCAGGAAGCACTGCGCGGCATGGAGGTAAGGAGAGTCGGACTCCTGCTTGCAGAATGTCAATCTGCCGTCCTACCGTTAGACGATACCTCCGCTGAAATGTCTTTTCCGCTCAGATATAAATAGTATAGCCATCGTTCGCAATGATTGTATTAGGAAATACCTTCTTTGCTTCGGCCAGCAATTTGTCGCTGCTCCTGTACCTGGCGCTTAGGTGCATAGTAACCAATGCCTTCGCTTTGGCTTTCTTAGCGACTAGCGCAGCCTCGTATGCTGTAGAATGCTTCCTCTCCACGGCCAGCCTCCTTTCGCTTCCTGCAAATGCGGCCTCATGTATGAGAAGGTCTGCGTCCCTCGCAGCCTTCACCGTAGATGCGCATGGCCTCGTGTCAGTTGCATAGACAATCTTCTTGCCATGCTCGTAGTATGTAACGCTCCCAAGCGCTATGCGCCTGCCGTTTGCTGTGATGCTGCGTTTTCTCTTGAGTTCGGAAAACATCGTGCCCTTTATTCCCAGTTTCTCTGCCTTTCCCTTTATGAAGCGCAGCTTGTCGTCCTCTTTGAAGGCATAGCCGTATGTGGGGATGCTGTGGTTGAGCCTGAATGCGCTTACTGAGAATCCCATGCCCTTGTAGATCCTTCCTCCTGAGATGCCCTTTATCACCAGCTGGTATCCTATAATTGCCTTGTCAAACGTGACCAGGTTGGAAACACTGCGCTCATAGCCTTTTGGAACGAAAATGTACAGCGGCTCTCTCCTCGCATTTAGCGCCATTGTCCTTATGAGTCCTGCGACGCCTATTACGTGGTCGCCGTGGACATGGCTTATGAAGATCGCCTTTATCTTCGAGAGGTTTATACCGTAGCGCATGAGCTTAATCTGTGTCCCTTCGCCGCAGTCGAAGAGGTAAACAGCTCCTTCATATGTGAGGGCCACGCTGGGCATGCCCCTGTTCTTCGTGGGCGTCGAACCCGAAGTGCCAAGCACGGTTACCCTTATCATGGAACCATCAAAGAGTTATTGTGAAGCGCTTTCCCTTAAGGTCTAAGCCATTCACGTTATTGAACCTTGCCCTTACCTCTTCTAAGGTCGCGTTCCTGTGTTCCTCCAGGAAGCTTATGAGCTCGTTGAGCTCGTTCATGTGGCTCATTATCGCCCTTCCCGCCTCTGCATATGCCTTTTCTTCCCCTTCGACGCTCTTTATCAGCTGCATCTGCTTTTCTATGCTTGCTTCTAGCTCCTTCAGCTTCCGATTTTCATCTGCTGGAAGCTGCTGCCTTTCATCCATATAGTAATGGTCAAGAAGCTCTGACAGGGTAGGGTATTCTGTGCTTTCCAGGCCCTCGTACTTCTTTATCGGCCCTATTGCATAATCCACAGCCTTGCCGTCCTTGTAGTATATTCTGGGTTTCGGAGATCCTGTGCAATCTAGGAGCTCAATAATGCTCTTTTTCAGCGTGCTCTCATGTGATTTGATCATGCTGGCGCTTCCTTTCGGATCTATCGACGCCTTTGAAAGCACATCTTCCAGATACAGCGGTCCTGCATCAAGTTTTTTTGCGAGCGCCTTTATTGCGATTGTATTTTCTTCTTCCGCATTGGCAACAATCCTTTCTATTTTTCCTACGTCTATCTCTTCGTAGGTTTCCGTGCTGGCACTTGGAAAAGAGTACTGCGCTTTCGGCTTTACAGCCCGGTCTCTTTGCTCTGCGATATTGTAGGCAAGCTCTATCACGCCGTTGTTGACAAGTATCACGTTGCCTTTTCCGAACATCTCTATTATCAGAGAGCGTTTTTCATCTTTGCCTGAGAAGCCCATTTCAAGTATTCGGTCTGTTCCGTGCGGCGATACGGCATCGAGCGTCATCCCCACAAGCCTCTTCCTCACGGCTGTTGCAAAAGTCGTAGAGCCCTGCGCCTCCTCGCTGAATGTGCTTTTGTTTATGACCTTGGTGAGCCTGCAGTAAGCCTGCGCGCTGCCCTCCTTGC
>JAJZEU010000005.1 GCA_021805625.1 Microcaldota archaeon | reverse complement strand
ATAAATGCGCCATTCCAGATAGCTGTTTCAATAATGGCAATGTCTCTTTGTGTCCCTGTTTATCGAAGTCATGTGTAAACAAAACGATATCGAACCATCCGTCATATTTCTTATAGTCATTAACGTAGTCCGCCAGGGTCTCATTCATGAATTCGTACACCTGTTCATTAATGATTCCGGTTAAGGCACTTGTTAGGTACGAATAATATTTTTTATGTTTGAAGTCGTCTTTAGTCCTATCGAGCAGCGCTGGCACCGCCTGGTCACCTATAGCTATTAGTGCATTCATAGCGCCCTCACAACTTTCCCAATAATCGCCAGCATCATTCTTTTCTATAAAAGAAACAAGAAAAGGAATAGAACGTATGTTCTTAATCTCTCCAATGGTTTTAAGTGCGAAATAGCAACTCCAAGTTTCCTCGCTTTCAAGCAATTCATGTAATTTGTCCAGTGCCGGTTCTCCGATACTTACCAATTCATCCACGCACGGCTTCAGCTTTTTCGTAATGTTTTCATATTTTAGTTTATACCCTTCATCATTATCGTATTTTTGCAGTTCGCTTATAAGACCTGTTATTCTTTCATCTATCATATTATCCCTTATATGCTAGTTTTGTCTGTTTATCGGTATTAGGGTTCCTCTTCCTTTTAATAAATTCAACATAATTCAATCTGGAATCCAATGCGCTAGCATACTGAAATTCGCTGAAACCAGCTACGGTGCTTATGGCATGGGAGGATTTCACTTCTAGGAATGGCATTTTGTACCTCGCTATTACTACCCCGCTGCCCTCCTTCGCAGTATTTATCTCTTGAAAATCCACCCTTTTACTAATAAGATAATTACGTGCAAGAGTTGACTGCGCTTCGTTGTTAGTATAAAGTGTTACTTTTTTAGCCATAAAAATCAGATATGATATTTTCTTGCTACCTTCTTTGCCTTCTCGACTCCTTTCTTAGTAAGGTAAAGCAACTTCCTGCCCCTCTTGCTGTCTATCAACTCTTTCTCTGTAAGCCTGTCAAGTATATCGAAATTGTAACCTATCCAGGTCACATGCATATCTACTTTCTCTCCATTCTCGTCCAGACTAGGCTCCTTCCATGACTGCAGATAAGCAAGCAAAAGAGTCAAATCTTCAACGTCTTCACGTTTTAGCTTTATATCATTCATCTGATCTGATTATATTACCTAAAACAACTATAAATATTAGTTCTGTATGCTGTATCCAATAAATGTTGAAAAATAAATAAACGCCATGTAGGTATATGGCAGGGAAAATATAAAAATATGACTGATATATCAGTCATTTTAGCAAATGGGTAGTCTGAAGGGTTTGAGAAACCTTTGCCGACTATTTTGACCGACCTTTAGGTCGGAGATGAATCAAACCCTTCCGTGCAGAACCAGATAAACGTTTTCTTGTTGTTTATAACTCAAGGCAGCCCACGGCGCAGAAAAATTGCGCCGCAAACTGCCGAAACGTGAGAGTATGGATAAAGGAATGGATGCAACAAATATAAAGGCGTCGCATGGAGTTGGCGACAACAAGCACCATCTGGAATTCTGCCCGAAATACAGACACGGAGTAATAAATTCGTTCATCTCGGAAGAGATGAAACAGAATCTCTTGCAAATCGCACAAGAAAAAGGGATAATGGTACACAAGATTGTTGTCGATTCTGACCATGTCACATGTTTATCTCAATACCATTATGGATGTCCATCCCGATGGCGCTACAATATCTGAAGGGCATATCTGCATACAAAATTTTCAGGATGCATCCTAATTTCAGAAAAAGATATTGAAAAGGTTCGTTCTGGAGCCCTGGGCATTTCTCAAGAAGTGTAAGTAATGTGACCCAATCTGCAGTAGAACATTACATCGATAAACATGAGTATTTGAGATTACTCCTAGAGGATATTTGGCAGATGAAATTGTGAATCAATTAAATTGCAAATGAGCCTCGGGCTTCAACCCGAAGTAATTCACGAACTATGTGGCGAAGCTAGGCTGTTCGATTGCGAACTCGGGAGGCGTTCGTCTTCCCGTACAAGGCAGCGGTGCGCAACTTCCTGACCGAGCACGATCACATAATGTTCGGCTCCTACGATGGGAGTCCTTCATGCAACAAGGACAAGGTAGCAGGATAGACGTGGATGGGTCTCGACGAGCTCAAGGCCGACATAGCGAAGAATCCGGACAAGTTACGTGCCTTGGCTAAGGCTCATGATAGACAAAGTGATAGAGACCAATAACGGTCGCGCTTGAACTATCCCTTGTTGCAGAAAACAAAGCACTGCTTATTCGTTTCAACTAGAGGACAGTTGCAGCGCGGCATCGCCGCAATTGCCGCCTCCTGCACCGGTAGAGATTTTTACGTAATATGTCTGCGCCGGCAGGTATGTCGAACCCATGTAGGAGGAGCATCTGGCGTTGGTGGAGTTTGAGATATATGTCGTGTTTGTGGGTCCGCCGCTTACCCTGTAGGAGATGTAGCCGCTGTCGCCGCTAGCCGCGAATATGTATATGGTGCCGCCGGACCATGTGCACGTGCCGTAGAGGTGCGTTCCGAAGATGGCGGTGCTCAGGTTGAACGAGCCGCAGCTGCTGACATTCGCTGAGGATGTGATGCCGGAAGGCTTCGGTATGGGTTGTGCTGGCTGCGCAGAGAGAGTTATCGGCGAGCTTCCGACTTTGGTCTGCACAGCTCCCACCTCGTATGGGGAGAATACGTTGCTGGCGTTAATGTATAGCGTTCCTATGAAGATGCTGCCTGGTGCAGGGCTTATTGCGATGCCCTGCGAATTGTAGCACTGCACCGTAACGGCCTCGCTGCTCCCAACCGCTATCGGGTTTATGGTATGGTATTCGCTGCTTGGCAGCGGAGTTGTGAAGTTGAGCGTGTATGTCAGGCACGCCACCTTGGCTGACACCTGGCTTGTCCCGGAGCTGGTGTCGGAGCCGAAGGGGGATTGTGTATTATTATATATCGTAACATTCATTACGCCGTTCGTCCCGACCTGCGCGTTCGCGCATGTGTATTCAGTTAGCACACCGATTATCGAGTAGCAATTGCCCGATAGCTTGATTTGCGAGACTATCTCGTTCGTGTTTGTGTTGTTGTTGATAGAAGTTGCGTTCAGCTGGACGGTTGCGCGAATTGCCACTGAGGTGGTCGAGCCTCCGGATACAACTGAGAAGTTGCTGATGGAGAGCTGCATAGTAAGCGGGAGCAGGTACGTTTCCGATACGCACGCGCTGTAGTTTCCAGCGATCATGGCCTGTAACTGCCCTCCGCTGAGGCCGCCCGTCAGGGCGGACGAGCTTCTCTTTATCCTGTAATCGCCTTGCGAGAGGATGCAGCCCTGCCCCTTGTAAGACGAATAGGAGGTCCTGCCGTTCGTGACGTTTATTGTTACGTTCTTGACCATGGCATTGAGCGAGCTCACCGTCGAAGAGCTCGATGAGGTGCATGCGCCGCCGGTAGCATTGCACGCGTATGTGTTACCATTGAGCCTGAGGATGAGCGAGCCGCCGAGGCCTGACAGACCACCGAGAAGGCTGGAGGCGCCGAGCGAGCTGTTCGATGAGGTGCCGTTTGAAATCTGGAGGTATGCCGAGGAGTTATCTCCGTCCTTCATGTACCTTATCAGCACCGGGCTGCTTCCGCTCTGGCTTATGCCGAGCATGCTTATCGAATATGATAACTTTCCTTGGTACGTAGCGTTGAGCTTCTGGGCCGAGCCTATCGAGCCTTCCATCGTGGTGAGCACGCCGGTGTAGTTCTTGCTCTGGAATTCCTGGTATATTTGAATTGCTTTCGCAGAGTGTGACCCTCCGAAGGCGCTGCCGCCAGATGCCAGAACGAAGGCTGCCACGGCTATTACGATTACGATTATAGCTATTGTATAGTACTTCTTGCGACTGCCTGGCTGCCTCGGCGCCTGCTGCCGGGGTGGCTGTTGCTGTGCTGCCTGCTGGATCGGCTGACTCGCGCCCGCCTGAAACATCGCACCAGCGTTAGGATCATCCGCCAAACCAAGACCAAGATTGCATTGTAGGTAAGAGTTTATAATTATTACGGGGGGGGGCGTTACCTTTTAGAATAGGTCTAATTAACATCTTGTGCATAAGGATATTGGTGCTATGCCAGTGCGAATAAACTTTGCCGACGATATCGATGCCGCCTTCCAAGGAAAGCCTGAGGCATCCTCAAAGTTGCTGGAATATGCTGAACTCCTCAATCCCGATTCCATAAAGATACTCAGCGGGGTCAAGAGCGAGTATGCGGAGCTGATAGGCGAACTGATGTCCGAAGGGAAGATAATAAGGCTTAACACAGAGGCGTACCCAGACAGCTACCTCTACCGCAGCGATCCGAGCGATGTTGCAAGGACCGAGCAAGACACCTACATCTGCACAAGAAGCAGGGATGAAGCCGGGCCAACGAACAACTGGATGGCTCCGGAAGAGGCGAAACAAAAACTGAAGGCCCTGCTGCATAATTCAATGGAGGGCAGGCGGCTGCTTGTCCTCCCTTATATCCTGGGACCTGGGGATTCGGGCTTTTCAAAGGTGGGTATGGTGCTCACCGACAGCCCATACGTTGCCGCAAACCAGATGATAATAGCAAAGGTGGGCAAGGACGCGATGGAAAAACTCGATTCTAAGTTCGTGTTAGGAATACACGCGACACTTTCCCTGGATCCAAAGAATCGATACATAGCCCACTTCCCGGAAGAGAGGCTGATAATAAGCGTAAACACCAACTACGGTGGCAATGCGCTGCTCAGCAAGAAGTGCCACGCATTGAGGATTGCAAGCTACGTTGCAAGGCAGGAAGGAGTCATAGCAGAGCACATGATGGCCATGGAGCTTACAAGCCCTGACGGGAAGAGCTACGGCATAACAGGTGCTTTCCCGAGCTCCAGCGGCAAGACAAACCTCGCCATGCTGATGCTTCCGAAGGACTATGCCGGCAAGGGATGGAAGGCCAGGCTGGTAAGCGACGACATATCCTGGCTGAACCTGACCGGCGGCAGGCTAAACGCAATAAATCCAGAATACGGTTTCTTCGGGGTCGCGACAGGTACAAACGAGCACACGAATCCCAATGCAATGAAGTCGGTCATGAGCAATACAATATTCACGAACGTGGCCCTTGATCCGGAGCGCATGCTGCCCTGGTGGGAAGGACTGGGTTCAGTGCCGAAAAAGCTCCTCGACTGGCAGGGCAGGGAATACAACGGCGATGGCAAGGCAGCTCATCCCAATTCGAGATTCACCACACCCATAGCCCAATATCCTGAGCTTTCAGAGAAGTACTTCGATCCCGTTGGCCTTCCGATAAACGCAATCCTGTTTGGCGGCAGGCGAAAAACACTTGTGCCGCTGGTTTTTGAAGCTCTGAGCTGGGAGCATGGCATTCTCATAGGGGCTATGCTGAGGGCGGAAAGGACCGCAGCGGCAGCTGGAAAAATCGGGGAGATAATAAACGACCCGATGGCCATGAGGCCTTTTTGCGGCTACAACATGGCCGACTACTTCGATCACTGGCACAACGTGGGGAACAGGCTGAAAGAGAAGCCCAGGATATACAACGTGAACTGGTTCAGGACAAATGAGAGGGGAGAGTTCATGTGGCCCGGTTTCGGCGAGAATATGCGAGTGCTGAATTGGATAACGGAAAGAGCAGATGGCAAAGGCGTGGCAACGAAGACACCAATAGGCTATCTTCCCGAAACGGAATCGTTCGACAGGGGAAGCACAAGCGTCGAGGTGCTGGGGCAGCTCCTCCATGTAGACAAGGAAGGATGGCTTGCTGAGCTCGATGCTGTCGAGCCGTTCTTCGAAAGCTTCGGCGAACGCTTTCCAAAATGGCTATGGAAAGAGTTTCATGATCTAAGGGGCAGGCTGGAAGGCTACTAGCAAAAGAGCAGCGGCTCTTCGTCAAACTTCTTTGCAGCTCTTTATGAGAAAGCACGATGCAAGCGGGATAGTTCCCGCCGTGCCACTTGCTACAACGCAGGCAAGGTTTATTACGTGCAGCCACCTGCTAAAGCTAAAATAATGAGGAACAGAACCACCATAAAAGTGATAGTTCTGTGACACAAAAGTAACATTTATATATCTAAACATCCACATAAAGAGTATGAAATCGGTAGAAATCCTGCTATACCTGCAGAGGAACAACATCACGGTATTTACAACAGGCGACCTGGCAAAAATTATCAGGAAACCGATCGGCTATGCGCAGAGCACAGCCAACAGGATACCTGGCGTCAAAAGGGCAGAAAGAGGCCTATATTATACGGAGCAGGCAAGCATATACGAGGTCGCTTCAAACGTGGTCCCGTTTTCTTATGTAAGCATGCTCTCAGCGCTGAGATACTACGACCTTACAACCCAAATACCATCCACGGTCTCCGTCGTATCCCCCAAAAAGCACAGAAAAGTGAAGCTGGAAGGATACAAAGTAGAGTTCATAAGATTCAGGGAGCGCCTGATATTCGGCTATGTAAGACGCGGCAATGCATTCATCGCAGAGCCGGAAAAGGCGATGTTGGATGCCATGCACTACGGCAGTTACGCTTATCTGGATGAGGCGTTCGAATACGGGACCAGGGACAAGCTCGTCGATGTAGACAAATTAATAAGATACGCGCATAGATTCGGTGAAAAGACCCTGATGAACAAACTTGGATTCTTTCTTGATCTGTATGCAGGCATAAGCAGGGACGATCTGCAGGGCGGCATGTCTAAAAAGCCGCTTTATTTGCTGGCCAAAGCAAGAAATTACAGCAAGAAATGGAGGGTATATTATGGATGAGGAGTATCTGGTAAAGGATCGCTTTCAGGATGTGCTGCTATCAGCGATATACAATTCTGTGCAGGAAGCAGACACTCTTATATTCAAGGGAGGCACTGCGCTCCGCAAAATATATGGAATCGATCGGTATTCCGATGATTTGGACTTTACTCTTAATGACAGGAAGGCAGCGGCAGATACAGACAGCTACATCTACGATCTGAGAAACAAGTGCATAGCGATGCTATCACCCATGTACGTGGCAAGAATGTATGTACATAAAAACAAGAGGGGTAGCTATCAAATAGACGCGAATCTCAAGGATAACCTCGCAAACATGGCAAAAATCCGCATAGAGATAAAAATAGCCAGGGTATTCCTTCCAAGCCTTGAAAAAAGGGTGATAGCTCCGAATACAACATACATCGCGTCTGTCATGGCCATAAATGAGATGATAGCCGAGAAAATAAGCGCGGTTTATACACGGCGCAATATAGAAAACATGGCAAGGGACATGGTTGATATCGCCTTTTTAAAAGAGCACGGCGGCAAGTTTGATTTGGAACTGACCAACGAGAAGCTGAAAGAGGACGGGCATAAACAGTTTACGGCAAGCACATTCTCAGCAAGGACGCGCCTGCTAACCGAATCAGTATGGCAAAGGGATCTGAACAAGATAATGGGAAAGGTGCCAGACAGAAACAGGATTATGAGGCAGGTTGCAGATTTTGTCAAGAGAAAATAGCCAGAAAGTTCTGCGAACTCGTTCGGCGGCGTCTTGATTGACCCCTATACTCCGAATATTATATCATGCTAGTTATGATAAGGAAGACTACAGCTGCGTTTATCCCTATGTATCCCGGCAGCAGAAACACGAATACATAAATCACGAAGGGGAAGAACGCGAGTATAGGCAGTGCCTGGAAGATGCCAACTACGGACGGTATGATACCTTCAGCTTTATTTGATACAGCAGCGTATATGCCAACTCCTACGCTTATGAGTATAGACAAGAACAACGCGGCGAACATCCTCATCTACGAGGTCGCAGTATCCAGTATAACAGAAGAGACGAACGCAAGAAAAGCCATGCTTTACTTCCTATACTAAAATTACCCCTATGAGCTGAAAATCCCACGCCATTTACGGGTGGATAGTTTACCTGAGCAGCGACTCGCTCCTGTCCTTCATGAACAGCGAGTCGAATGCAAGCATTCTGAGCTTGTCTCCTCTTCTCATGATAATCCTGTAGAAGGGTAGGTACACAACCGAAATCGGAGTAACCTCGCATGCCGGAAAAAGAAGTTTGGTATAGTGCAGCGCCTTCTTCTTCTCGAACTGCGCGCATATGCTCCCTTCATCTATGGAAACTTCGTCGAAGTTCAGCTTGTGTTTCAATGCGGAGCGTGAGCATTCTATGATTGAATATCTGTCATTTCTTTTGATTACTATCCTAGCACCAGAGAGTTTTTCCAGGGTCTGCTTGAGCTGCTCGGGCCTCATGCCAGTTTCCGCTCTAATTCTGGAAAAGTCTCCCTTTCCTATCTCCCTCAGTGCAGAAAGCACGATGTTCTCACTGTAGCCTATGTTAAGGTCAGGACTTACGTTATGGTGTGTGAAGAACCTTCCCTTCTCAAGCGTAACCAGCCTGTTGCCTGCATCAGTAAGTATGTAAAGTTCCCTGAATGCCGAAGGCCTTCTTATTGGAAGCAACACCTGGGAATACAGCATTGGCAGATACATCCTCTCCACGCCCTCCAGCGTTTTTTCTCTGCTGAAGAGCCTTGGCCATTTCCCCGTGAGCTTCCTGGCAAGTTTTTGCGCATCTGCAAGATCATAGGTCGGCATTATAGAGAGTACCTTTTCTGTCTTCTGCTTCCCGCGCACCGCGTTTCCTCCCTCTTTTCTGTACTCGGGCCTCTCTATTGCCCTCGCTAAGCGTTGACTGGCTGCGGCAGAAGCTTCTGCGGAAGGCTTTGGATCCTCTAGCCTAGCGGTTCGCCGCAAATCGGGGCCAAACGGGTTGTATATGGCTGCCTGCACGCTATTATTTCGAAAGAAAGA
>JAJZEU010000144.1 GCA_021805625.1 Microcaldota archaeon | reverse complement strand
TTATGACATCTGTAGTCTCAACAGTTGGGTTAATGCCGCCCACGTCCATGAATTTCAGGCCGTTGTAAGCAGCTGCGTTATGGCTTGCCGTTATCATTATGCCGCCCATTGCTTTTCTACTCTTAACTGCAAACGACATGACTGGTGTGGGGGTAGGTGCGCCAGTGGCAACTGCGTCAAGGCCTTCGCCGCTCAGCACTGCGCATGCAATCTCTGCAAACTCCTTTGAATGCATTCTTGTATCGTAACCCACCAAGATGGCGCCTTTGCCGCGCCTTTCCTTCAGATATCCTGCTATACCGTATGCTGCCCTTGCAACATTTCCTGGGCTGAAACCTGCATCCATGCGTTCCCTCCAGCCGCTGGTACCGAAGGTTATCTTATAAGGAGCCATGAACATCACAGCAATTTATAATTCTAGAAGAAGGTATTTATTACCGGGCTTTAGCTGCGCAGGCATTTACGCTATGGGCAGTATTATCATCTGCATTGTTTCCTCTCTGTGTCTGCGCTCCTCTGACACGCTTGCGGCTATGAGCCTGTCTATCCTGTTCCTAGTCTCGATGGTCATTCTTCCATCAGGAACGCCGATTCGCCGCTCAGTTATGGCCTTTATCTCCTGCAGCTTTGTATACTCGCCGTATGCCCAAAGGATGGCTTCCCTCTCTGATGCATCGTTTATGGCGCGCTTGTAAAGGAACCTTAAGGCTTCAAAGCCTTTGTCGCCAGAGAGCATCTTTAGATATATGGAAGCCTTCGTCCTGGTGCCAGGAAGCAGTGCCAAGAAAATGCACTGTATCCTCAACCCCATAGCTTTCATGCTTCCCCACCCCGTTTATCCTTTATGCCGTTTCTCCTATTTATACCTTTTCCAGGCAAATGTCCCATGGCTAACATGACAAACACAAACACACTGGAGAGCAGGGTATTTTGGGACGCGGCGTTCAAGCACCTAAAGAAGAGGGACAAGCGCCTTTCGGCGATACTTACAAGAGAGAGCTACAGGCAGGTCAAGCTTGACAAAGACTACTATGGCGCTTTAGTGGAGTCGATAGTCTTCCAGCAGATAGCCGGCAAGGCGGCAGAAGCGATACTGAAGAGGTTCAGGGGACTCTATGGAGGCAGGCTGCCCAAACCCGGCGAGTTTCTCAAAACAGAGGAAAAACTGGTAAAAGGCGCGGGCATTTCCCCGCAGAAATACTCGTACATAAAAGACCTATGCGAAAGGCTCGACAACGGCATGACGGAGCTGGAAGCGCTGGAAGAGATGGAAGATGAGCGGGTCATAGAAGAGCTTGACAAGATCAGGGGCATAGGGAGGTGGACGGCTGAGATGTTTCTCATCTTCAGTTTGGGCAGGGAGGATGTGATGCCGGCAGACGACCTCGGCATAAGGAAGGCCGTCCAAAAGCTCTACGGGCTCAGGAGCCTTCCAAGCAGGGAAAAGATAGCGATGCTTTCAAGGCCGTGGCACCCTTACTGCACTGTGGCCACGCTGTGCCTCTGGAGAAGCCTCGACACCGTCGCAGTTGAGAAGCGGAGGTAGTTTATCCTGTCGCCTTTCATAAATGCGCATGCGTTGCTCAGGTATGCTTGAGCAGTAGCGTTGTGCCGTTCTGGGCGTATATAGTGTAATTGCTCTGGTTGTATCGCAGGTAATTGGCGAGCTGGTTCTCCGATGCGAGCGCGTTCAGGCTTACGTTTGTGTTTAGATTGACAAGTATGTACTGCGGGGGGAAATACCATTTAACCATGGTGTATCCCATATCTTCGAGATACTCCCTTCCCATCAGCTGCGGAGTGGTAAAGTATGGTGCTGCTAAAGAGGCAGCGTTTGGTATCAGCGCCATGATGGAGTTGAGCTGCTGGTAATATATGCGCTGTGTGCTGCTTACTTGAAAAAAGAAGTCTTGGTAGATGTTATTGACGTTTCTTGAGAGCACGAACATCGGGTATAAAAGCAATATAATCACATTTACTATGATTATAGACGCTACCAGTGTGTTATAGGATATCCTTAGGGTCGTTCCTTCTTTGATAGAGTTTGCCAAGAACATGTGCGTCCAGTCTTTCCTGTTCTGCAACATTTTTATGCCGAGCATGCCTGCAACCAGCGTAGAGCCAAGCAGGAATCCGAAGTACTGGCTAAACATCGTAACGAAACTCATGTTGTTGCTTACGAAAACCTCGAAAAGCCACGGCGACGACATTATGAGCGCCGTCAATGGAGCGAGAAACACGGCGATGCCCAGAAAGAGGAAACCGACTGCCAAGCCGTATACTGTGTAGCTGTTCCATATGGCTATGCTGGATGCACTGTGGATGGAAGGGCTCATTCCTACGGCGCTCGTGAGCTGGTTGCCTACTTGGAGATATGGCGGCAGGGTTGCGTACTGCCCAGCCGCATAGGCGTGCTGCAGCGAAAGGGTAATCCCTATGTACGCTCCAAGAACCGCCACAGACAAGAGCACCATAGAACCTGCGAGCATTATTCTCTGCCTGAATTCTGCATCGGCTCTGCGGTGCACAAACTCGAAGAGTAGAAGCCCGATGCCAAACGCGATGCCGAGAAGCGGCGCCTCCTCGATTGTCCCCAACAGCAGGAGCGCGGAAACGAAGAAGGGAATCTTCTGAAGCTTTGTGTAGAAGTAGAACGCCAGGATGTAGAAAAGTATTATGAGGTTCTCAGCGTGGAAGTCGTATATGAGCATGCCATGCATGCCCGGGTTTATTACGAATGCTGCAAAAACTGCGAAACCTAGCCAGTTGCTCTTGAGAAAGTCCCTCGCCACCATGAAGACCACTATCGAGGTTAACGAAAGCGCCAGCACCTGCAAAACGAGCAGCGTTAATGATGACTGGTATAAGTAGAAGAAAGGGAGGAGCAGCAGCATGTCGGGGGCTATGTGATTTCCAAATACCAGGTACTGAAGGCCGTGGGAGATGCTAGGATAGTGTATGTCAAGCCACATATTGTGCGCAAAAATGCCGAGGTCGTCATATTCGTGGAATGTGCCGTATGCGTTGAATGCGAATGCGATCCAGTACACTGCTGCGATTATGACTATTGCAGTTACGAGCAGAAGGGGCTTGTCCCTGAGGAGCGTATGCGCATTCATCAAGACACCGCGCTATGACTATTTCTTAGCGACATTTCAAAAGCGTTTGCAGGAAAGCCTGCACTACGCTACATTTTTATTTGTGATGCGGTTAATTCTGAATGTGCAACCATGAAGGTATTCCTCGTGAGACATGCAGAATCGGTGCTGAATGCCAAAAACACGGGCCAGTATCCCCACACCGGACTTTCGGGAGATGGGCTTAGGCAGGCAGAGAGCCTGGCCGAGCGCTTTGATGGGTTGAAGGTGGATTTGCTGCTCTGCAGCAGATACAAGAGAGCCATGCAGACCGCCCAGACAATAGGAAAGCACATCGGCAAGAAGGTGACCTATACCACATTGCTGAATGAATGGAAGAGGCCCGCGGAAATGCAGGGCCAGAACATTGAGGGGAAGATTTCAAAAAAGATAAGCACAGAGATAATGAAGCACATAGAGGATCCGAACTGGCACTACTCTGATGATGAGAACTTCTTCGATTTGGAAAAGAGGATGGGCCGCTTCCTGACGTACCTTCAGAAAAGCAGGAAGAAGACTGTCATAGTGGTGACCCACGGCTATACAATAAGGATGCTCTTGGCAATCATGCTTTTTGGAGAAGGCATGGACATGAGGGACTTCTACAAGCTTGCCTCGTTCATCCACACCACAAACGCAGGCATAACGGAATGCGACTTTGAGAATGGGAGGTGGAAGCTCTACAGGTTCAACGACTACGCCCACATAACCGCGAAATAGGAAGGATACCTCATACGTACTTCTTTGCGAAGTCGGAGATGTAGGGGATGTCGATGTCTCTGCCTATTGATGCCATGTAGCCTATGTACATGCCGCATACCCAGATTATGGCGTCGATGACATTAGCAATGAGCGGCATGAAGAGGAAGATTATCGCTATTGCGATAGAAATTATCCCCAGAATAACGGCCTGGATAGAGTGCTGCTTCTTTCTTGCGTCGCCCTTGACCATGAGGAAGAAAACAATCCCTGTAATAAGCTCGAATAGGTATATCAGAATGTACCCGAAATCTCCTTTCTGCCTGTCTTTTGCCATACATGCACCTCGAGAATATGGAATCCAGCGTTTTTAGAGGTTTTGGTATAGCTAGGATTGCTGTTCGAAATACATCTAATCCCTTATATGGATGTATGTCGACGGATAGCCGAATGCTGTGCTCTGGTTGCATATCTCCGCATTGGAGAAGATTGCTGTCTTGTTCTGCTCACAGATTCCGCTAGGCACAGCGGCCAAAGAGTTGTCTGTGCAGTTTGGAGGGCTTGCATCAAAGAGGTAGCAGAATGCGTCTGAGATTGAAAATACGTTCTGATAAATCCTGTAGGCGCTCATGTTCTGGTAGGGTAGGGTACTCTGTAGATAGTTTAAAAGTGCGTCTTGGGAATTATAGAAATTTATTACGCTTGGATACATGGCGATGAAAAACACAGCATACAGTACAAGCAGTGTTGCCGACAAGGCTATCGCACGCCTCGCCTTCATTGAACCTATTGCTATGGCAGAGCCGAGCGACGCCAACAGCACGAAAGGCATCAGGAACCTGTTCTCTGCGTAGATGTGTGAGTAGGCGGTTAGGCTCTGCGAGCCATACATGAGGAACAGGATAAAAGCAAGGGATGCTATAGCATACGGGAGCACATGTTTTCTGTATTTCCTGCCATATTTTGTGAAAAGGAACATGCTTACAAGCAGGAACGCGTATCCAAGAATACCGACGTTCACATACGGCTCGTAAGAGCCCCCAACAATGCTTGGGATTATATGCATTGGGAAGACCATAACGGGATAGAAGCTCATCGACCATGCGAGCATGCCGGTCAGGGAATAAATCCTCGTGGCTGCGGTAACTAGGAAAAATGGCGTACTATATAGGTACTGCTGGTACAGGAGCCATGCAGTGACCATGATGAGCATGCCGGCAATAGACAATGCCAAACTTTTTGCAACGCCACCCATCTTCCCGAAAGCGAACGATGACGCAGCGAATACTAGGTATATGAGGGATACGAAGAGCACCTGATAGCCAAAGAAAATTCCTGCAAAAACGACACTGCCGCTGATGAAGAAGAGATACCATTTACTGCTCTTCTTTGCCTTTAGGAAGAGGAGTATGGATAGGGCAAGCAGCATCGTTGTAAAGATATCCGGCAGCAGCCTGTTCGAGTATGCGAACACAAGCGGGTTGAAGGCATAGAGCGCAGAAGCAATGATTCCAGCAAGCCTGTTTCTGTATTCATTGCATATGAGGAATATTATGAGAATGGTCAAGGCTATGGCGCTCAGAGTCATAAGTGTTGGAATGATCATGATATGCCCAAGCAAGCGGGTAAACGGATACCCGTATACGAAGAAGCCTATGGCGCTGCCAAACAAGGAAGTTGTTTTGAGGTGCATTGGGCTCAGCAAGGAGTAAGCATAGACGCCATCATCGTAGGAAGGCGCTATTCCTACAACTTTATAAGTATAGGCAAACAATGCCAGTGCAACTACCGCAAAAAATAGCACTGCGTATGCCTTCTTACCTATCAATTTCTCAGCCGACACTAGGATAAATGCAGGTCACACAAATAAAAATGCACTGCGATAATGGATTAGCCAGGTGGATTGCTGGCGTTTCCGCTACAGCTACTTAATTGCCGCAATTATCTCATCTGTCTTCCTTACCTGCCCTATGCGCTTGAAGATGCCGTTTAGCGTGCGCTCATGCATCTCCGCAGAGCGGTCTGACATCGCATCCTCAGCGAAGACCTGGTTGTAGTTGTATTCGTATGCAAACCTTGCCGTGCTCTCAACGCCTATGCTCGTTGCTATGCCGCACAATACTATCGTATCTATGCCCCTTCGCCTAAGGCGCATATCCAGATCTGTGCCGTAGAATGCACCCCACTGCCTCTTGGTTATCACAATGTCTCCATCTTTAGGCCCGAGCTCTGGCACTATCTCATCCCAGTCCTTTGGCATCTGGGTCGCTGCAGATGAGGAAAATGCCTCAATGTCCGCTGTTGGCTTTGGCCTCTCTTCCGGAGAACTGGTAACATGCACAAGGAAGACCTTCATACCGTTCTTTCTGAATGCGTCTGCAAGCTTTGCAGCGTTGGAAACGACCTCACTCGTGCTGTGCGGTTGCGCAGGCATCCCAACTATTCCCTTCTGCAGGTCTATCACCACCAGTGCTGTTCTCTTCTTGTCAAATTCCAAATCCATATATATCCCAATACTTTTTGCCAAGTGAAAGATAAAAGGACTTTATGCTTTTTCGTGCTAGGCGTTTACAAGATTTGCCAGCAGGTCCTTGCTGTCATCATGCGCTGCTGTTACCTTCTTAACTGCCCCGCAGCGCCTGCACCTGTAGGTTATGGTAAATTCCCCGGAGCTGTAATCTGCATGGATTGGTTCCATGACGCCATGGCACTCCTCCGCCCTGTCTCCGGGATTCTTGTCTACATGCAAGCTGAAGAGGCAGTGCGGGCAGTGGTCGGTGTATCCGCTGCCTTTTATTGTCTGCCCGCAGTTTATGCAGACAAAATCTTCCTTCTTCCTCTGGAATCCCTTTCCTGCAGCCATATGAACAGAGAACTTGCTTTTGCAAAATATTTATATATAGGTGAAGGGTAATGTTATCATATGTCAAGCACTGGGAAGTTTATTGGCTTGGGGCTCACGGCACTCAGGAGCAATTTCTCTGCGCTGAGCAACCCGTACAAGCTTACATTTAGCATAACTTACCTCTGCCAGTCCAGATGCCTGACGTGCAACATCTGGCAGATAAAGCCGAAGAACGAGCTCAGCGTAGAGGAGATAAGTGAATTCGCAAAGAAGAACACCTCATTCAGGTGGATAGAGATTACGGGCGGCGAGCCGTTTCTGAGGAGCGACATAGTGGAAATAGTCAAGGCTTTCGTCGAACATTCAAAAGGGCTCTACATAGTGACCATACCTACCAACTCTCTGACAAGCCACGATCTTGTGATAAGGAAGGTCAAGGAGATACTTGATGCTGGAGTGCCAAGGCTCTCCATAACTGTTAGCCTTGATGGCTACAGGGAGCTCCATGACAAGGTGCGCGGCATACCTGGCAACTACGACAAGGCCGTAGACATGTTCAAGCGGCTGCAGGAATTGCAGAAGAGCTACGACAACCTATTCGCAGTTTTTGGCTACACGATGAGCAAGCTCAATCAGGGACAATTTGAAAGAACATTCCAGGAGGTCAAGAAAGACATACCCAACATAACCTACGACAACTTCCACGTGAACGTTGGGCAGCTCTCAGAAATATACTATACGAACATAGGCAGCGACATAGTTGCCGACAAGGAGATGATAGCAAGTGAGATAATGGAGCTGCGAAAGAGGAGAAGCATGAAGCTTGACGCGATACACCTCATAGAGAATGTCTTTCTGGAAAAATTGGAGGAGTATGTGAAGACCGGCATGACCCCCATGAGAAGCAGAAGCCTGGATGCTTCTCTCTTCATGGACAGCTATGGCAACGTCTATCCCAGCATAATGTGGGGCAGGAAGATAGGCAATATAAGGGATACGGCATACGACCTAAGGCCCATATGGAACAACGGAGAAGCAAGTGAGGTAAGGAAGCTTATAAAGGAAGGTCGGGAGCCGAGCGGCTGGACTGCTTGCGAAGCATACCAGGCGATAGTCGGGAATGCAAAAAGCCTGGTTCACGCGTTCTGATTCTGGCCAAATGCCAGAATATAAAAGGATACAGAATTAGGTTTAAGGCAAAGAGGGTGGCAAAGAGAATGGCAAAGAGGGTATTCGTAATACACTGCTGGGGCGGAAAGCCGAACACGCGCTGGTATCCGTGGCTGAAGAGGGAACTGGAAAAAAGGGATTTTGAAGTCAGCGTGCTTGCGATGCCAGATACCGAACACCCGAGAATGAATGCGTGGGTAAAGAGCTTAAGCAAAGCTGTAGGTGCTCCTGACGAGAATTGCTATTTCGTGGGTCACAGCGTTGGTTGTATAACTATTCTCAGATACCTTGAAACAATAAGGAAAGAGGTGGGTGGGGTAATCATGGTTGCTGGGTTCACTTCTGATTTGGGATTCGACGATCTGAAGAGCTTCTTTACAAAGCCGATAAACTGGAAGAGGATAAAATCGAACTGCAGGGGTTTTGTTGCGGTACATTCAGATAACGACCCGTACGTGTCGCTGCACTACGGCAAGGAAATCTTCAAGAACAAGCTCGGCGCAGATTTAGTTATCGAACACGGCAAGGGCCACTTCAGCATTGACAACAACGTGGTAGAGCTGCCAAGTGTCCTAAATGCAGTCATGAGGCTCTCGGGATGACTCTGCTAGCCCGCAAGAACAGTTGCTCGTTTTGTATAAGGTCAATCGTACCAGTACACCGATAGCGCTACATACGAGGAACTGCTCAATAGTAGTGAGAGACATGGAAATGCAAGAGGAACTGAGACCGGAGCTGAAAAGGCGCCTGCAAGACCTGTTGCCGCTGGTGATAGGCAGGGAAAGGCAGGAGTATCTCTTAGCTGTAGTCAGAGAGGGAGCCGAGAGGATAAACAGCGCCAAAAACCCAACAGAGATAATCGATCAGCTTGTAGGGCTGACCTACACACCACCAAAAGAGACGAGCAAGGTGGTAGAAATCATAGCAAAGCTCAGGAGAGCAGACGAAACGAAGATAAGGAAGGAATTCAACCGCCTCTCTGCAGACGCACAGATAATGGCCTTCAAAGGACTTGTGCACGCATAACCAGCATGCACTCGCATCTGTAGAGGCATCTATTCCTGGTTGGACTCGAACCGCAGCCGGTGTTCTGAGGGACACCAGAAGGGAACATTTTTATATCTTAATGTGATTACATTAAAGTATATGTCAAAGAGAAATGCAAAGGGTGTGGCAGGAAGGAAATATACTACCATAACCATACCGAAGCCCCTTTTCGAAAAGCTTGAGGAGCAGATAAGCGATACGGGATTCTCTTCAGTATCAGATTACATAACGTATGTGCTGAGGGAACTCGTTTCAGAGCTCAATGAGAAGGAATCCGCAGGGAAGACCAAGGAAGGAGTGGTAAGGAAGCTCAAGTCGCTTGGATACGTGGGCTGATAGAATGGCAAAAAAGGGACATGGCATCGAAAAGGCAATAGAGGCGCTCTGGAAGGAGCAGAACGAGGGGAACTGGAAGGCTTTCGCAAAAGCGCTGCCGAGGAGCGGCCTGAAGTACTACAGGGTCGCATACCAAAAGGGCAAGCTCACAAAGGCCCAGGAC